>JAZOBX010000331.1:0-1518 GCA_045596205.1 Eubacteriales bacterium
AGTATCCAAATTCCAATACGCTATCTTCGCTAAAAGCATCTAAATCTGGATCTTCCCGATTGTCTACCGAAATGGCGCCGTCTACTACATCTTCTCCCTTGACTGCCCCCAGCATTCCCTGCGCAATATATATCATACCTGCGGCGCCTGAATCCACGACCCCTGCTTTTTTCAGCACAGGCAAAAGACTTGGCGTTCTATCCAATGACCTCTTCGCTTCGTCGATAAAGGCGAAAAGAAAAGCTTCAGGGGTTTCGGTTTCCTTTTGACATGCATATTCGGTGGCTTCGCGGAGAACGGTCAGAATCGTCCCCTCGGTAGGTGTCATGACTGCACTATACGCATGTTTGACACCTTGGTAGAACGCCTCCCCCATCATTTTGCTGTCAGCGCAAGAAATACCCGCAAAGCCACGGCTGACACCTTCAAAAAATTGCGAAAGAATGACACCCGAATTTCCTCTCGCCGTCAATAGCATTCCACTTGCAACTCGCTTTGCCGCTAAATCCAATCTTTCTTCGCTGTTGGCGTTTTTGCACACGCCACCCGCCATCGTCATCAGCATATTGTCGCCTGTGTCACCGTCGGGAATCGGGAACACGTTCAAATCGTTGATCTCTTTTGCGTGGGCTTTTAAGTTGGCTGTGCCCGAATTGATCATTCGGGCAAAAAGTATTCCGTCTATTGTCTTCATTTTTCAGTCTCCGATTTGATACGTTACCTCTTGTCCAAATCCCCATATGCCAACGGCATCGGGTCCAATTGACGCACCGATGATGGGACCTATCAAGCCAACCTCTACGCCAAGGCAAGGAATTTCCCGTTTGATCAGATTCACCAGCGTGTCGACTTCCTCCTGCTGGCAATCCCCATGCGCAAAATAAATGAATTGGGTTTCGGGAGCTATGATGGACGCCTTCAGCATGGCGACGATCTCTTCAAAGGATTTCTGTCTGCCCTTCACTTTTTTGTATGCGGCCTGTTCTCCGTTTGCATCCGAAATGAGAATTGGTTTTACGCCCATAAGGTTGCCAAAGAATGCGGCGGTGCCCTTTACGCGTCCTGCTCGTTTCAATGCATCAAGAGAATGGACGGTGACGTACTGATTGACCTTTTTACGCATAGAAAGAATCGTCTCTTGGATTTCACTTGCAGATGCGCCGCTGTTTGCCATCTTTGCAGCTTCAATGGTAAGCATACCAATGCCAATGCTCGCATTCAGTGAATCAATGCACACAACGGTACTGCCTTCATGCTGCTCCATGAGCTTCTTTGCCACCACAAAGGCTGTGTTGACAGAGCCCGATTGCTTGGAAGAGCATCCAATATATACGATATCCATGCCAAGTAACAGATACGTTTCAAACACGTGCGTGTATTCTTCTACGGATACCTGCGCAGTGGTGATACGCTCGCCGTCTCGCATAAGATTGTAAAATTCATGCGCCTCTTCGGGTGTCCAGGTGAGCTTGGCGGGAGATTCCTTGCCTTTATACACGGTGGACATTTGGGCGTAGC
>JAZOBX010000332.1:0-5403 GCA_045596205.1 Eubacteriales bacterium
TATTGGCGAAAGAGTCACCCGCGGTAAAGGCGCAGGCTCCAACCCGGAAATGGGCAAACGCTCTGCCGAAGAAAGCCTGGAAAAACTCCGCGAAGTGCTGACCGGTGCAGATATGGTATTTATCACCACCGGTATGGGCGGTGGCACAGGTACGGGCGCCGCTCCTATCATTGCCAAAGAAGCCAAGGATATGGGCATTCTTACCATTGGTATTGTGACCAAGCCTTTCGTATTTGAAGGCAAGCGCAGAATGCTCCAAGCCGAAGAAGGCATTGCGGAGCTGAGCCGTTGTGTGGACTCTCTTATCGTGATTCCCAACGAGCGCTTAAAACAAGTCAGCGAAAAGAAAATCACTTTGGCGAACGCCTTTGAAATTGCCGATGACGTGCTTCGCAGAGGTGTGCAGAGTGTGTCTGAGCTGATCAATATGCCCGGTTTTGTCAACCTTGACTTTGCAGACGTGACCACCATCATGAAAGATGCCGGCTACGCCCATATGGGTGTGGGTTGCGGTAAAGGTCAGGACAAGGCAAGAGAAGCTGCTACCGCAGCCATCTCATCTCCTCTGCTGGAAACCTCTATTGCAGGCGCAAAGGGCGTGCTTGTGTCTATCACTGCTTCTCCCGATATCGGTCTGGACGAAGTAGACGCTGCATCTACCATGATTGCAGAGCAGTCTCATCCCGATGCCAATATCATCTGGGGCGCCGCTTTTGATCCCGAACTGGAAGACGAAATGCGCGTGACCATCATTGCAACGGGCTTCGACAGTAACGCGCAGAAGATTGAGGTTCCTGCAGCTACCCCTGATGTTGCTCCCAGTGTGACCCCCGATGAAGGCGCGTCCCAACACAGACTGAGCGATAGTGATTTTGACGACATCATCTCTATCCTCAATAGACCCCGTCGCAACTAATCTATAGGGTGTGTCATATTTAGCGAGAACGAAAAAGTCTAAAAAAGGTAATCACAAGCAATAAGCGTCCTATTTGCAATAAATAAGACGGTAACACATCAACTCTCTTGCATTTAGTTTGCTATTATAGATTTTTTCTAGCGCCGTTCTCGTGGCTCGACGTACACCGGTACGCTTCACGTCGCGAGAGCGGCGCTTCTCATCTAAATCTGACTATCCCCATTAAAAAGGCTGTCGCAAATTTTCATTTGCGACAGCCATATTTTATTTTCTAAGGGTTTTCAGGTATTCTTTTTTTGCGTCGGGAATGCGAAAGCTTTCTACTGCTTTTTGAAGGGTTTTCCGATGGACAAAGGGAGATAACATACGGTTTTCAAGGAAAGGCAGGGTTGCTTCATACTGAAATGCCAAAGCGGTGGCAAAGTACCATGCGATCATCATATTCACGTAATAGTCTTCGCTTTGGACAGCCGCTACTCTTTTCATTTGCAAAAGAGAAAAATCCTCGCCGAGAAAGTGATGCATCAGCACGCCGATGCCAAAACGGCAGGTATAGGTATGGGAAGATGCAATCCATTCGTAGGATTTGCGCAGGACTTCCCTTTTGTTTTGGGCAAAGCTTTTGGGCAAGAGGGTGTCGCAGACAGCCCAGTTGTCTATATAGGGCAAAAACTGCTCTACCTCGCGTATTGCCGTTTCGCAATCGGGAATGTCTGAGAGCAAAATACTGTGTAGCAAGTCTTCTTCATAGTATGCGTGGGGCAAGGCACGGAGAAAAGCATCTTTTTTGCTGAGGGATTTTGCAAGTTTCCGAAGTTCGGGGACTCTGACGCCAATCATTCTGTCCTTATCCAAAGTGGGCAGAAGGGCGGACTGAAAATCCTTATAGCCTTGGTCTCTTTTGCTCTGCAATGCTTGTCTTAGTTCTTCTGTTGTCATCATTTGTGGTAATGCTCACAGTCCAGGCAATGTGTTTTTATGTTGTTTTTGCCGTGCAGATCGGAAGACAAATGATAGCAGGTCATTTTGTCAATGAGTCTGCCCGAGATGGGGCAAAGCTGCATGGCGTCGCGGTCAAACTTTCTGATAACGTATTTCATGCGGGATAAGGGAATTGGCAAGGTGGGATAGGTATAAAAGCCTGCGGTAAGAACTTTGCCTGCAGAGGTTTTTCCTTGGTCGCCTACGGGAACGACAACCTCGTCATCTGCTTTGATGGTGGTGTCGTCTGCGCGGTAATAATAGAGTTTCTTTGGCATTTTTGAGAACACCACGGTGCAGACAAAATAGCCTTTTTCTTCCACTTCCGCGGAAAAGGACAGCAACGCCTGACGGTAATGCTTAATGCGATCGATGTCTTTTTGGGTCACTTCGTTCAGTCTGCCCATATCCGTTTCATGAATCAGTTCCGCGACTTTCACCGCTCTTGCCACGTGGTTTTGTTTTACACGGTACAGATAGTCTTCGTCATCTTCGCCTTGCGCTTGCGAAAGCGCCTCAACTGCCACCACGATATCTTTGGGAAAGCCTTCGTCCAAAAGGTCTTCAGAAGACAAGCCGCCTTTTGAGATGCTGTCGTGCAGAAGCGCCACGCAGGTGGAGGTTTCATCCTGCATCTGTTCTGCCACGGCCAGGGGATGCATCACAAATGGCATACCGTATTCATCCTGCTGATGCTGATGAATTTTATAGCAAAGCGCCATTGCGCGCTTGGTGAGTCTGGTATAGATCATGGGTCTGCTCCTTTGGTTATAGAATCACTTGTACAGTTTTATCCATAGAAATTGACGTTTCGGTGATTTTTGTATCATAAGCGAGAACATGCACCCCTTCGGCTTTTGCTTTGGACAGCGCGGCGGCAAAGGCAGGGTCGGTTGCGGTATTGGGACGAAAGGAAGAGACGTCCTCCATTTGGATGACGAACAGCACCCAGGCCTCGTGGCCTTGGCGTTTGGCTTCTATGAGCTCAAGCAGATGCTTTGCTCCGCGCTCTGTGGGGGCATCGGGAAAATAGACGGTGCCGTTTTGCTCCAATGTCACGCCTTTGACTTCAATATAGTGAGTTTTTTCCTCTGCTTCTACATAAAAATCAAAACGGGAATGCCCGAAGGTGGCTTCGGGTTTGACAAGAGAGGGGCACGAAAAAAGGCCACCCGCACAAAGCCACTCCTCCACCGCACGGTTGGGGGCTTGGCTATCCATATTGATTAGTTTGCCATCCCGCCAAACGGCAATCAGGTCATATTTTGTTTTCCTTTTGGGATTTTCGGAAACGGAGAGAATCACTTCCCTTCCTTCTATGAGCAATTCCCGACAGCGGCCTGTGTTTTTCACGTGCGCCACTTCCGTTTTGCCATTGATACTGACCAGCGCAATAAAGCGATTGGGACGGGACAGGAAGATGGCCTTTTGACAATGCTTATACACCATTACTGATAGAGTTCCTTTATTCTTTCAACGATGGGGGCATCAGCGGGGCAAAAATGATAGTTTGGAATTTCGGCAGGGGTGATCCAGCGCATATCGTTGTGTTCAAGCATAGAGGGGATGCCTTCTGCAATTTCGCAATGGTAAATAGACAAATGTACTGTGATATCGGGATAGGTATGGGTGACATCCATAAAAAGTGAAAGAACCTTTACACGAACGTCCAATTCTTCCTTGCATTCTCTTACCAGGGCATTTTCACTCGTTTCTCCCTGCTCCACCTTTCCGCCGACAAATTCCCAAAAAAGCCCTCTGGCTTTATGGGGCGGGCGTTGGCAGATAAGAAAGCGGGAAATATCGTCGTTTCCCTTTTTCCAAAGCAATGCTGCTACCACTTCAATCATCTTGCTTCCCCTTTCCGTTTTTTTCATTATAGACCATTTTGTCTAAAAAGGCAACATTTTAACGAAAAAAGGGGCTTTCGCAAATGAAAATCTGCGAAAGCCCCTTGAAAAAGCACAGTTTTGCGCACTATGGGGTCACTCTAATTCAAAGGCGCCTGTGTAGAGCTGATAGTAGGTGCCTTTTTGGGCAATCAGATCTTCGTGATTGCCACGCTCAATAATGCGGCCGTGGTCAAGCACCATGATCACATCGGCGTTTTTGACGGTGGAGAGACGGTGGGCAATAACGAATACCGTTCTGCCTTCCATGAGCTTATCCATGCCCTTTTGCACGATGGCTTCGGTTCTGGTGTCAATGGAAGAAGTGGCTTCGTCCAAAATCATGACGGGAGGATCGGCAACCGCGGCGCGGGCAATGGCAATCAGTTGGCGTTGGCCTTGGGATAGATTGGCGCCGTTGCCAAAGAGCTCCGTCCGGTAACCGCCGGGCAAGCGGGTGATGAAATCGTCAGCCCCTGCCAGCTTTGCGGCGGCGATACATTCTTCGTCTGTGGCATCCAGTCTGCCGTAGCGGATATTTTCCATGACGGTGCCTGTAAACAGGTTGGTTTCCTGGAGTACGATGCCAAGAGACCGTCTCAGGTCTGCCCGTTTGATTTTGTTGATATTGATGCCGTCATAGCGGACTTTACCGTCTGCTATATCGTAAAAGCGGTTGATCAGATTGGTGATGGTGGTTTTCCCTGCGCCCGTGGCGCCCACAAAGGCAACCTTTTGACCGGGCTCCGCATACACGGACACGTCAAAGAGGACTTGCTTTTCTTCGGTATAGGCAAAATCCACTTCGGTAAGACGAACGTCGCCCTCCAGCAGCGTATAGGAAACGGTGCCGTCTCCGTGGGGATGACGCCATGCCCAGATGCCCGTGTGTTCTTCGGTTTCCACGATTTCACCGTTTGCATCTTGCATGGCGTTGACAAGAGTGACGTAGCCGTCATCGGGCTCGGGTGTTTCATCCATCAGGGCAAACACGCGCTCACCGCCCGCAGTACCCATGAAAATGGCGTTGATCTGCTGGGAAAGTTGGTTGATATTGCCTGTGAACTGTTTGGTCATATTGAGGAACGGCACCAGTACGCTGATGTCAAACGCCAAGCCCGAAAGGCTCAGGTTGGGCGCGTCTGCCAGAATCAAAGCGCCGCCCACAATGGCAATCAGCACGTACAGCACGTTACCGATGTTCATGATAATGGGACCGAGACAGTTGGCGTAGGCGTGAGCACGGAAGCTGTCGTGATACAGCTCGTCGTTGATGCGGTTAAAATCTTCAATGCTCTTGGCTTCGTGGCAAAAGACCTTGACCACCTTTTGACCGTTCATCATTTCCTGCACGTAGCCTTCGGTTTTACCCATGGACTTTTGCTGGCGAACGAAGAACTTTGCAGAGCCGCCGCCCATTTTCTTGGATACAAAGGACATTGCCACAACGCCCACAAGAAGCACCAATGTCATCCAAACGCTGTAGTAAAGCATGATGCCGAGAACGGTGGAAACGATGGTAAGAGAGTTGATCATTGAGGGGAAAGACTGAGACACCAGTTCACGGAGGGCATCAATATCGTTGGTATAGTGGCTCATGATGTCGCCGTGCTTGTG
>JAZOBX010000333.1:0-2500 GCA_045596205.1 Eubacteriales bacterium
GTTGTCCGCGCGCTTCTTCGTATGTTCAGCCAGATGCAGCTCAAAACCTTCCTTGCCGCCCCCACAGGACGCGCCGCCAAGCGTATGTCCGAGGCAACGGGAGAAGAAGCTCGCACCATCCATAGAATGCTGGAAATGGAAAAATCCGAAACGGGAGAATTTCATTTTAACCGCAACAGCCAATTCCCCTTAGATGCCAAAGTCATCATCATCGACGAAGCATCCATGATTGACCTTCCTCTCATGGAAGGGCTTTTGCGCGCCACCCTCCGCGGCACCCGCTTGATTCTGATTGGTGACGATAACCAGTTGCCCCCCGTGGGTTGCGGCAACGTCTTGCGGGATATTATCTCTTCGGGTTGCTTTAAAACCGTATGTCTTACTGAGATTTTCCGCCAGTCTGCGGAGTCGATGATTATCACCAACGCCCACCGTATCAACAACGGCGACCTCCCTCTGCTTCACGTCAAAAATGACGATTCCTTCTTTTTGGCAAGAGCAAATGACGAGCAGATTCTGGACACTCTGGTGTCTCTTGTCACCGTCCGTCTCCCCAAGGCCTACGGGGAAGAGATCCATGACCAGCTTCAGATCATCACCCCCTCCCGTAAGGGCATGGCAGGCACGGAAAACCTGAATAAAATTCTAAAAGAGCATATGAATCCCTCCTCCCCAAGTAAGCAGGAGATCAAATTCCGTGACACCGTCTTCCGCGAAGGGGATAAGGTCATGCAGATTCGCAACAATTACGAAGTGGAATGGCAAAAAGGTGAGTTCCACGGCACAGGGGTATTCAACGGTGACATTGGCTATATTACCGAAATTGACCTGACCGCCGAGCAAGTGAAGATCAGATACGACGACCGCATTGCTATCTACGATTTCTCCACATTGGAAGAAATTGAACACGCCTACGCCATCACCGTCCACAAGAGCCAGGGTAGTGAATACGGCGTGGTGCTGTTTCCTCTCTACCATTTTGCCCCCATCCTGCGCACAAGAAATCTGTTTTACACCGCCCTCACCCGTGCCAAAAAAATGGTGATTATGGTCGGCGCAGAGTCGGTTGCGCAAAACATGGTGGATAACAACCGCCAAACCATGCGGCATACTGCGCTTGAATACCGCATACGGCAAATGAAATAAATCACTTAAAAATCACTTAAAAACAATATTTTACACTTGCTTTTTTTCTTTTTCTCCTTTATAATAAAAAGAGGTAGTCAAAAAGCGTTAAAAATTCAAGGATATATAAATGAACGATGGATATGTGATTGACTTAGGCTCTGCCAACCTCCGCGCAGTCTTTCCAAGTCAAAAAGAAATATATCGGGAGCCATCTGCCGTGGCGATTCATCGTCGAACAGGGAGCATTGTCGCAGTAGGCAAAGAAGCCATTGCCAAAGCCCCCGAAAGCCCAGACCTTTCTCTTTCCAGACCCTTCCGCGCAGGCCTTGCGGCAAACTGCGACATTACCTACCACGTGCTCTATGATCTGCTTCACCGCGGAAGCCCCCGTGAGCGCAGAGGTGGACGGTTGTTGCTTTCCGTGCCTTGCGGTATCACCGACGTGGAAGAAATGGCGCTGATTGAAACAGGTCTTCGCATCGGCTTTAAATCTTGCCATACAGTTTATTCTCCCATTGCCGCTATGTCGGCAGAATATATCAGCCCCTTTACCCATTGCATTCTGGTGGATATGGGCGCTGTGCGCACCAGCATTATGGTGCTTTCGGGCGGTAAAATTTTGTACCGCAGAACCGTAAACGTAGGCGGCGAGTCTTTTGACAAGGCTCTTCAGGAATACGTCAGCAAAACCTACGGTGTCTATATCACCCCCCGTACCGCCGAAATGGCAAAAGTCAAAGCGGGAACCGTCTTTAATGACGGCTACACCGTATTTCCGCCCCAAAAAGTCATGGGGAAAAACATGAAAACAGGGGAAGAAGTCTCCCTCACTCTTGTGTCTGAGGATATGTACGAAGCGTTTGAAAAGCCTATGGCAGACCTGCTGGACCCCATCTGTGTGGCGGTGATGAAAATTCCCCTTGCCCATGTTGTGGAAGTTCTGGATGCAGGTATCACCCTTTTTGGCGGATGCTCTCTGCTCCACGGTATGGACAAGATGATAGAAGGTGTTACCAAAGTCCCCACCACCCTTGCTCAGACCCCCTCCGAATCCGTGGCGCGCGGTATGTCCATGATCATGGATGACCTGCCCGATGAATTCCCCCGCGGACTCCACAATATCTCCGGCTATTACATTGAAAATTTTATACATATGAAATGAGGAAATACAAATGAACAACGAACGTAGAAAACAGCAAACCAAGCAAAACCTGATGAGACTTGGCGCCCTCCTGATGGCAGCCCTGATGCTGGTTGGCGTTGTCGCAGGTACCGTGTATTACATTGTCGCCCTTTAATTTGAAAGCCCTTAGCTTTGACTAAGGGCTTTCTACTTCATGACGGCAATGCTCCAAATGTTTGCTCCGCAAAC
>JAZOBX010000334.1:0-6211 GCA_045596205.1 Eubacteriales bacterium
CGCTTGGCCTCCGACTTCCAATTTTGGCTTCTTTTTGAACAGCTTATCCAACTGCGACAGTTTATCGGGCTCAATGGCAGGCAAAAAACCAACGCGACCCAGATTGATGCCCAAAAGAGGAATGGAATGTTCAATCACGAAGGGGGCGGCATCCAAAAAGGAGCCGTCTCCGCCCATGACGATGCAAAGATCGGCATCGGAGGGGGGCGTTTGAAAGGTTTCTACCTCATCCCAAATCAGCTCTCTGTATTTTTTATCCACGAATACCTTAGCGCCTTGGTTCCGCAGACGGAGGATCACACTTCGCGCCACACGGAAGTTCGGATCCTTTAGGGGGCTTGGAATCAGAATGATTTTTTTCATTTTGAGGAAATCTCCTTTTTGAGATGAAGTAAGTACTCGGTGTTGCCGTCTCCGCCCAAAATGGGAGACTGCATGATATCTACCACCCGAAAGCCAAGGGTCTCGGCGGCGCTTCTTACACGCAAAATCGCGTCTTTGCGCAGGCTATCGTCTTTCACCACGCCTTTTTTATTGAGCGCAGAACGGGTAAGCTCAAACTGAGGCTTGATCAGCGTAACGGCATTCGCAGTATCGGCTAAAGTTTCGTATAAAGAAGGCAGAATCAGGGTTTGGGAAATAAAGGAAACGTCCATCACCGCAAAGGTGGGGGGTATGGGAAAATCTTCCCTTTTCATGTAACGGGCGTTATAATTTTCAATTAAAGTGATGCGGGCATCGCCGATGAGAGAAGGTGACATTTGCCCTACTCCCGCATCTACCGCATACACGTGGGCGGCTCCGCTTTGGAGCAGGCAATCTGTAAAACCGCCGCTGGATGCGCCTACGTCAATGCAAATTTGCCCTTTGGGAGAAAGGGCAAACGCCGTGAGGGCGGCTTCCAGCTTCAGTCCGCCGCGGCTGACGTATTTTTCCTTCGTGCGGTCCACAGTACAGGCGTCGGCAGGCAGGCTTTCGTCTACCGCATAAGCAGGCTGGGTCACCGTTTTGCCCGATACGGTAACAAATCCTTCTTCGATCAGCCGTTTGGCTTCCGTGCGACTTTTGGCCAAGCCTTTTGCGGTAAGGTAAACGTCAAGTCTCATAGGTGAGCAAACAAATAGCCGAAGCCAAAATAAGAGGCAACACCGATTCCAATGCCTACAAGTGCCCCGATGAGCACCTGCATTTTGGTATGGCCAACCAATTCTTTGAAGGCTTTATCGGAATAGCGGGGGTCGGAGCTAAACAGGTCGACGATAATCATGTTAAGGGTTTTGCCCTGTTTACCCGTTTCATGACGGACACCGCTGGCGTCGTACATGACGATGGCAGACAGCACAGCCCCAATGGCGAAGGTGGAAGAAAGGGGGCCGTCGGTAAGAAAAATAGCGGTGGTCAGGGCGCAAACGGCGGCGCTGTGAGAGCTGGGCATACCGCCCGAAGAAAACAAATCTTTCCAGGAGATGCTTTTCCAGTCGTTGTAGCGAATGCCTTTGACCAGCATTTTCAGTATTTCTGCCACAAACCATCCCAGCACGCCTGCAAGGAAGGGGATATTGTAGATAAAATCCATTGTCTTGTCCTTTCTGCGTCAGTTTCCGCGATGGAGAAGGGTTTCTGCCAACGCTATCAGCATTTCATTTCCCTTTAAGTCGGAAATGGCGTCGCAGGCTTCTCTCGTCAGAGCTGCGGCTTTTTCCAAGAGCTCTGAGGAAGTCATAAACGTCATAAAGGTGGTTTTTCCGTTGGCGGCATCGCTGCCAATGGGTTTACCGAGGGCTTCCTCGCCTGCGTAAACATCCAGATAATCGTCAATCATCTGAAAAACAATGCCGATTTTTTCGGTATAGCGGGAGATGGCATGGAGGGTATCGCCTTCCGTGAATCCTGCGGCGAGACAGCCCAACTGCCCTGCCACGGAAATCAGCTCGCCCGTTTTCTTATGGCAGAGTTTTTCAAGAGTCTCTATATTTTGCAGGGGCTCGTGTTCTGCGCGGATATCCATTGCCTGCCCCCCGATCATGCCGTAGGCTCCTGCGGCGCGGGACAGACGTCTGACAGCTTCTACCGTAACAGAGGGGTCGGTCTTTGCCGTAGCAACAAGTCCGAAGGCTTCGGTGAGCAGACCGTCTCCCGCCAGAATAGCCCCCGCTTCGCCAAAAATCTTATGGCAAGTAGGTTTCCCTCTGCGGAGATCGTCGTTGTCCATTGCGGGCAGGTCATCGTGGATCAGCGAATAGGTGTGGATCATTTCAAGAGCAGCGCCAAAGGTCAGGGCAACGTCTCTCTGCCCGCCCAGCATATCGCACACCGCCACGCAAAGAAAGGGGCGGATGCGTTTGCCGCCCGCCATGGCGCTATAGAGCATGGCTTCGTAGGTGGAAGAAATATCGGGGTCGCTACACTCCAGGTAACAGGCGATCCTTTCCTCTACAAGCGAGGCAATTTCTTTCATATATGCGGAAAGCGTTTGTGTCACAGGTCTGTCTCCTCGTCTTGGTCTGCGGAAAGGATAGTCACTTTACTTTGGGCTTCGTCCAGCTGCTTGCGGCAAAGCTTTACCAGCTTCATGCCTTCTTCGTATGCAATCACGGCTTCTTCCAAAGGAAGAGTGCCTTTTTCCAGTGCTTCGGTTAGTTCAGTCAGACGCGCCATTGCTTGTTCAAATTTCATGGTTTACTCCGATATATTCGTAATTTTGGTGACGGTGGCATCCGCGCGACCGTCCAGCATAGTGATGGAGATGCTTTCGCCTTCAGAAAGGTCTTTTGCGGCTCTGACTACGCTTCCCTGCCCGTTTGTCAGCATCACATAGCCTCTTTCCATGACTTTTTTAGGGCTGAGGGCTTCCAGCTTTGCCGCTTGGGTGTCAAGAATACTGTTTCCTTTGGACAAAAGGGCGGAAAACGCAGTCTCTATTTTGGTTTCGAGGGAATCAAGGGTAAGCAACAAATCACGGGTCAGTAGCTCCGACCGCTCCAGTACGGTGCGGCTGATCAGTTGAGTGAGTTCTGCCCGTTTTTTGTGGAGAATGCCGCCCATGGCCAAGGTCAGGCGATCGGCTGTACCTTCTACACCGCCAAACAGCTGGCGCAAATCGGGGACCGCCAATTCTGCGGCGGCAGAGGGGGTGGGGGCGCGTAGGTCTGCCACAAAGTCGCAGATGGTGAAGTCGGTTTCGTGGCCAACGGCAGAGATAATGGGGGTTTGGCAAGAGGCGATGCTGTACGCCAGCTGCTCATCGTTAAAGCCCCAAAGGTCTTCAATAGAACCGCCGCCCCGACCGATAATGATCACGTCTACGGGGAATTCCGTTTCAAAGAAACGGAGCGCATTCATCAGACTAACAGGCGCGGCAGGGCCTTGCACCCGGGCAGGACGAAGATAGATTTCGGTAAGAGGGCATCTGCGCCCGATGATCTGGATCATATCCTGCACCGCCGCACCCGTGGCGGAAGTGATGAGCCCTACCTTTTGAGGGAAAGACGGAATGGACTTTTTGCGGGCAGGGTCAAAGAGACCTTCGGCTTGCAGCCGGACTTTGAGTTTTTCAAAAGCGGCGTACAGGGCACCGACACCGTCGGGCTCGATTTTGGTGGCGTAAAGCTGGTACTGACCGTCTCTCACATAGACGGAAATGCTACCGTATGCCACCACTTTCATGCCGTTTTGCAGTTTGACGGGCAGATGAATGGCAGAAGAGCGAAACATCACCGCACGGAGCAGGCCTTCTTCGTCTTTAAGAGAGAAGTAAATATGGCCTGAGGTGTGGTATTTCAAGTTGGAAATTTCGCCTCTGACCCATATACCCTGCAAAATATCGGAATGCTCAAAAAGGGTTTTGATATATTGGTTCAGGGCAGAAACGGTGACCGTTTCTTTGGGGGAATAGGTCATTTCAGACTCCTTTTTGCGCCTTGCGGCGAGTGAGAAAGGCAATGCCTGCGGCATTGTCGGAAGAAAAAGCGGGAGGTGCAAAATAGCCCTCGCAGAGAGTGTTCATTTCCCTTTGAAGATAAGCGCAGCTCATGACACCGCCCGAAAACAGCACGGGGAGGGTGGCGGCGTCAGCATGGCTTTGCAGAATGGTTTTTACCGCTTCTTTGATGACATAGAGCGTGTAGGCGGAGACGTAGGCTTTATCCCGAGTCTTTGCATACACTTCACACAGTTTATTCTGATATCCAGAAAGGTTGATAAAACCGTCTTTGGAGGCGATTTTCACCTTGGGAAATTTGCCTTGGTAAGAGAGAGCGAGCTGCTCCATTTCTTTGCCACAGGGGAAAGAAAGCCCCATTTCCACGCCGATGCGGTCAATGAGCTGCCCTGCGCTGATGTCGGCAGTACCGCCTACGATGGTGGAAGAAAAGCCGTTTTCCGTAAAGCGGCATAATAGCATTTCCGTGGTCCCGCCTGACAGATGAAACGCCAGAAAGGGCCTGCCGCTCAGTAGCTTCTCTGCGCCCGAGGTGGCAATTGCCGCCATGAGATGGCCGCATTGGTGGGAAAAGGTATAAAGAGGTATGCCTGCGGAAACGGACACCGCCTCAGCCACCGACACACCCGCCAGAAAGCAAGGCATATAGGAGCCTTCCCTTGCCCGCGGTGTGGCAGATACGCCAACGGCTTTCAGGTCGCCCCTCGTAAGATAGGGCTCTGCCTCTCGGAAGATGGCGGGAAGGGCTTTGGTATGGGCAAAGAGAGCATCGCTCTGACGTAGACCGCAGGCGCCGTCTTTGACGGGAAGCAATTGCTTTTTGTTGAAAAGAACTTGTCCGTCTCCGTCCACCACCGAAAGCGAGGTGGTATAGTTGCTGGTGACAATACCCAGATACAGCGTTTGGCTCATTTCTTTTCTTCCACGGCGCGGGGATCGCTCATAGCGGCGTTCAGCACGCCGTTGATAAAGCCGTACGCCTTGTCATCATCGTACTTTTTACTGAGGTCAACGGCTTCATTCAGAGACACCAGAAGCGGAATATCGGGCATATAAAACATTTCCGCCAAGGCGATTTTCAGTACCGTGCGGGAAACGGGAGAAATGCGGGACCATTTCCAGCCTACGGCATAGCTTTGCCCTGCAGAGATGATTTCTTCCATGTGCTCACCAATGAGCAAAGAAAGATTGCGGGCATAGGTATCTTTTTCAAATCTGCCCTCTTCTACCGCCAGCTCCCAAAGCTCTGCAGGGGTAGCCTCGGAATGAAACTCGCCTGCGAACAAAACGGTAAACAGGGCTTCTCTTGCTTCTTTACGAATCATAATGACATCCTTTGCAAATAGTTTATCTATTCTATTATACTTTATTAATCTTGGTTTGTCAAAGGTTTCTTTGCCTTTTTTCGTAGAATTTTCAAAAAAAATCATGGCATATTGCATAAAAATGCAAAAAGTTCCTGCCAGATGGCTTGTCTTGGGGAAAATTTTGTGGTATGATAGAGAAAAGAACGTATCACAGGAGTGAGTCTATACATGAAAAAGCTGAAAGATATTTTTGCCAAAGCAGGGATGTACTGCATGGCCATGACCGTGATTTACGCTATTATTCTGCATTTTGCAGACCGTAGCGAATACGCTTCCATTACCTTGCGACAGTATTGCAGCGTGGTGCTGTTTTCGGTGTTGCTGGCGGCGGCAGGCTTGCTTTGGACGCTGGAAATCATGCCCAAAGCTGCAAGACTTTCTCTTCACTATCTGGTATGCACCGCATCATTTCTCGTGGTGTTCGTAGCGTTTGGCAATATTCAGATCAACAACCCCAGTCAAATCCTGTTTTTGTTCTTTGGCTTTTCCCTGTTGTACGCTCTGCTTCAAGGGGGAAAAGCGCTGGTTTCTTTCTGCTTTTCCCGTTTCCTTTCCGAAGAGGAAAAAGACAAGAAAAAGAAGGCGGATGCCACCTATACGCCTCTCTATAAATGAGAAATTTTCCTCCGAAAACGGTTGCTTTTGCAGGTTCATTTTTCCATGAAAAAATACATAGAAAAAGCGGTCTCCGAGCCAAACAGAGACCGCTTTTTTGTACATAAATCAGTTGATAAAATGTAAATAATTCTTTGCAAAAGTCGCAATTATTTCAGTTTTTTTAAGAGATATTTTCAATAGAAATGTAGACTATTTAAAAGTAATAACTGACTATGTTAACTATAAAATCAACCAAGATAAAGCTAACTATTATTCTGATACAGTTGTTGATATACCTGATGATCAA
>JAZOBX010000335.1:0-9804 GCA_045596205.1 Eubacteriales bacterium
AAACAGAGTAAAAGGAGAAAATGAAATGGCAGATATGTATAATAAAGATTATGCAGACGATATTCTGCGCAAACTCAAACAGAAAATTATCTCCGAAAATCCAGAAGCCGTAGAAGCCCTTGACGCCTTTGCCGAAGCCACCCCTCCCGAAACGGACGAAGTGGAAGAAACGGCAGAAGAAATAAGTATCTTTGACGTGGAAAGCGGCGAAGAAGACGAGCCCTCCGAGCAAGGCCAAACCGATTTTTTGCAAGACGAAGAAGGCGAAGAGTCCGCCTCCGCTCCTATCGACTACTATGAAGACGAAGCAGATGAGGAGGACGAAACCGAAGAGGATGCTTTTGGCTACGCCGAGGAAGTGTCCGAAGAGGATGAGGAAGAAGACGCCTTCGGCTATACCGACGAGGACGACGACGAGGACGAAGAAGAGGAATACTGGGAATCCGACGAGGATGAAGCTGAGGACACCGAAGAAGACGACGGTATCCCGCCGTGGGAGACGGTGGAGGAAGACGAGTCCGAGAAAGCAGAAGCTCACGAGGATGATTTTTCCTTTGAAGAAGAGGAAGATGCATTGGACTCTGACCAAGAAATCCCCGAATATGATGAATCGGAAGAGCCAGATTCTCTCATAGATGAAGAAATCCCCCCCGAAAATACCGAAAATGAGGAGGATGCCTCCGAAATAGAGGAAATCCCCTCCGAAATAGATACATATGCAGAAAACGAAGGAGATCAGGAAGACATTCTGCCTCTCCTTTCCAAACGCAGACGCAAAATCACAGAGGACCCCGAAGAGTCTGTGCTCGTGCAAAAGTCCGAGGAGCAAACCGATGTACTCAAGCATCCTCTCCCCCGCGGACAAAAGCTTACTTCTTCTTTCTTCCTTCGTCGCAAACAGAAAGAGGGCGAAGAAGAGCATCCGGGCAACTCCTCTATTACCGCATGGCGCACCGTCCTCGCCCATACCCGCTGGACCTTTGTTGCGCTGATACTCATGGCGCTCATTACAGCGTTCCTTGTGGTGCTGGAATGTATTCCCGCCCTTCGCTGTGCTATGCTTGGAAAGCTGGAAGCAGACCTTGCCACCAAAGCCGCTATGCTGCTTGATAGCCTTTGCTTGCTTGTTTGCCTTTTGATATACCTTCCTGCGATTATCCAAGGTATCAAGCGTCTCAGTGACCGTGTGCTGGATGTAGAGCTTTCTACCGCCGCCATTACCTTCGTGGCGATGGTGTACCAAACGGTAGTTGCTTTCCTTGATAAAGGCTTGTTCCTTGTGGGGATGCCCTTTGCATTCTTGCTCACCCTGTCTCAACTCAGCCGTTTGTTTATGGCGCTTGCCGTGCAAAACAGTGCGGAAATCTGCCTGAACAGTCACAACGGCACCACCGTTGTACTCCGCCGTGCATCTGATTTGCCCGAAGTCAAGGAAGCCTTGGCAGACAGCGAATATGACCATCACCTGGTCATGAGTACCGCCAAATTTACCGACCCCAACGCCTTTTTGGCAAGACTGGAAAAAGAACATATCAGCTCTCGCTACAACCTGATCGGGCTTTGCGGCGCCCTTCTCATGGGCGTGATTTCGGGTGTGTTTGCGGCAGTTTACAAATCCCCCCATGCGGTAGGCTACGGCATTGCCGTTTTGTGTGCCGCTTATCCTCTTACCGCCTATCTGGTCCATCATTGGTCCTTCTTCCGCTTGGCAAAGGAACTCAAACAAGCCAATATGACCGTGGCGGGCGAATATGCCGTCTATGAACTGGCAAATGCCGATGTGATGTGCTTGAGAGACGTAGATGCGTTCCCTGCAAAAGACGTCAAAATTACCCATATCAAGCTCTGCGAAGACAAGCGGCTGGATCTGATTTTCATTCGCTTGCGCGCCCTGTTTGCCGTCCTTGGCGGTCCTCTGTCAGGCCTCTTTTCCGTGTCGGGCGAGTCCGTAGACCGCCAGATTGATGTCAGCGTAACGGAAATCACTTCCGACGGCATTTCTGCCACCGTTGACGGTGAAATCATCCACGTGGGCAAAGGCGCGTACATGGCGCAAAAGGGCATTGCCTTTATGTATGATGCCGACGATGAAGCCATTCTCCGTACCACCGACACCCCCATTATGTTCGTGTCCTGCGGTGGTGTCAGCTCTGCGAAGATTTATCTGCGCTACCAGATCAGCGAAGCCTTTGAAAGCTACGTCCATCACCTGACGGGTGCAGGCATCGGCGTCATTCTCCGCACGAGAGACCCCTTTGTGACAGGCCGTATGATCGACCGTCTCTCCTGCCTTGAAAAAGGAACGGTAGGCGTGGTGCGTAGCACTCTTGGCGGCAAAACCGTAACCGACGCCATCAGCGGCGGTCTTGTAGGATACGGTACCAAGCCCCAACACCTCTATAGAACCCGCTTCCTCTTTTCTGCCTATCGCAGAATGCAGAAATCCCTGCCTTGGCTGTCTCTTGCCAGTATTCCTCTTTGCGGCGTGCTTTGCGCCCTGTCTGTCGCCGCGGGTGCCGTTTCGCTGAGTCTGATGACGGTGCTCTATCAACTGCTTGGCGTGATTCCCTCGCTGCTGATTGTGGAAGCCGTCCTGCGGAAATATCACATGGGAGATAAACGTTAACATGACAAATGAACAAAGACGGGATGCCCTTCTGCGCTCCGTGACCAAACCCGGTCGTTACACAGGCGGAGAATACGGGCAGATCGTAAAAAGGGAAGAAGACGTCAAAATGCGCTTTGCCTTCTGCTTCCCCGATACCTATGAAATCGGTATGTCCAACCTGGGACTCCGCATCCTCTACCACGTGCTCAACTCTACCGACGGTGTGCAATGCGAGAGAGTATACGCCCCTTGGCTGGATATGGATGCCGAAATGCAAAAACGGGGCATGCCCCTTCTTACCCACGAAACCGCCAGACCCGTTGGCGAGTGCGATATCGTGGCATTTACCCTACAGTATGAACTCTGCTATACTACCGCTCTCCACATGATGAAGCTCTCGGGCATTCCCCTCCTTGCAAGCGAGAGAGGCGAAGATGCGCCCATTTTGCTGGCAGGCGGTCCCTGCACCTACAACGCAGAGCCCGTGGCGGATTTCTTTGACATTTTCTCTATTGGCGAAGGGGAAGAAGCCCTGCCCGAGCTTTGTCGGCTGTATATGCAAATGAAGCAAGACGGCAGCTATACAAAATCCGCTTTTCTTGTCGCCGCGGCAAAGCTGGAAGGGTTCTACGTGCCCTCCCTTTACAGGGTGGATTATCATCCAAATGGCGCCATTTCTGCCATAACCCCCACCCATCCTGATGCTCCTGCCAAGGTCAGAAAAAGAATCGTCAAGGATTTGGACAAAGCTCCCTATCCCGAAAAATTCGTTTTGCCCTATATTGAAACCGTCCATGACAGAACCGTCATTGAAGTCAGCCGCGGGTGTATCCGCGGTTGCCGTTTCTGCCAGGCAGGGATGGTCTACCGCCCTATCCGTGAGAAAACCCCCGACACCCTCTGCCGCCAGGCAAAATGCCTGTATGAAAACAGCGGCTACGATGAAGTGTCCATGATTACCCTGAGCATCAGCGACTATTCACGCTTGGAAGAGCTGACCGACAGCCTGCTGGAATGGACCAACGATGCCCACGTGGGCTTGTCTCTCCCCTCTCTGCGCATTGACTCCTTTGGGGAACAGCTCATGCAGAAGGTCTCCTCCGTCCGCGCCAGCGGTATCACCTTCGCCCCCGAAGCAGGTACCCAGCGCCTCCGCGATGTGATCAACAAAAACGTCACCGAAGAAGACCTGTTCCGCTCCGCGGGCATCGCCTTCCGCGCAGGTAAGGGAAGCGTGAAGCTCTACTTTATGCAAGGCCTTCCCACCGAAACGGGCGAAGACCTGAAGGGCATCGCAGACCTGGCAGAAAAAGTGGTGGGTGTCTATTACAGTCTGCCCAAAGCCGAACGAAACCGCGGCGTCAACGTCACCGTCAGCGTTTCCTGCTTCGTGCCCAAACCCTTCACCGCTTTCCAATGGGAAGGGCAGGATACTCTGGAAGAAATGGAACAAAAGCAAGCCTTCCTTCGCTCTGTCATCCATCATAAGAACGTCCGCTACAACTGGCACGATGCACGCGTGTCTCAGCTGGAAGCCGTTTTTGCCCGCGGTGACCGTCGCCTGTCTAAGGTACTGCTGAAAGCCGCCGAGGAAAACGTCACCTTTGACGCATGGGACGAATGCTTTGACTATGACGGATGGATGAAACGCTTTGACGAAGTGGGTATTGATGCCTCTTTTTATGCCAACCGTCCCTTTGAAAAAGACGAGATTTTGCCTTGGGATATGATTGACTGCGGTGTCAGCAAAGCCTTTTTGTGGCGTGAAAGAGAAAAAGCGTACCGTGAACAAACCACACCCAGCTGCGCCGAGCAATGTAGCGGTTGTGGAGCATCTGAACTGGGAGGTGAACTGACGTGGTGTCCAAAGAAGAAGTAAAACAACCCCAGCCTCTCTATTATCCCTTGCGCTTCCGCCTCCGAAAGGACGGTGAACTAAGCTACATTTCCCACCTTGACTTTGTCCGCACCATGACCAAGGCCCTTGTCCGTGCCAAACTTCCCCTTTGGTATACCCTTGGCTTTAACCCGATTCCCAAAATCACCTTCGCCGCTCCTCTTTCCGTGATGATGGACAGCGACTGTGAGCTGATGGACGTACGGATGCATACGCCCACCGACCCCGACAAGGCGAAAGAGATGCTGTCCTCTGTGCTTCCCCCTCATCTGGAAGTGCTTGACGTGTATGTTCCCCAAAACAAATTAAGTGAAATCGGCTACATTGCCTACGATATCACCATTGCCTACGAGGGTGCTACAAAAGAGCAAGTGGACGAAGCCAACGCCTTTTTGGGGCAGGAGAGCATTTTAGTGGAAAAGAAGGGAAAAGGCGACAAACTGCGCCGGGTAGACCTGAAACCCATGATGGCGTCCGTGTCTCTCTGTTTCTCTGAAGAAACGGGAGAGATTCGGGGCAGATGGGTGCTTTCCGCCTCTGCCTCCGCTTTTCTCAATCCCGAACTGCTACTGGATGCCCTTCGCCAAAACACAAGCCTGCTGGGAGCTGAAGAAGTATTCTACCGCTTCCGCCGTCGGGAAATTTATGCTCCCGACCTGTCTCTCTTCCGCTAAAACAAATAGCAAAGACGGAGACTGCTCATATTGTCCAGCTGTTCCAGTCCGGCACAGAGACCTTCTGAAAACGTCAGAAAGTCCACCGCCATATTTTCTTTCGCCGCCGCCAGCGTCTGCCGATACAGCAGATCCACGGCGGCGATTTCTTTGCGGTGGATAAAAAACGACAGATATTTTTCCCGCTTTTTCCACTTTTCAAGCGCCAGCTCGCAGTCTTGTACCGCTAAGCTTGGCTCTTTTTGTCCTGCTTTTGTAAATGCCTTTACCTCGTTTTTGCAGGCAAAAAGGGCGCGGTGAATGAAAAAGGCGTTAGCGAAAACGCCTACCGTCAGTGTCAAAAACAGCAAAAAGGCAATATATCCGCTTTTCAATGCTCTACCTCTTCTCGTCTGACGGCAAGAATCTGCCCTCCGTCATCTATCCCAAACAAAAACATTTCCTCCGCCTTCCCCCCTTTTTCTTTGCACATTTCCTCCAGTCTATTTAAGGATAATCCCAGTTTTTTCAGCGTTTCCTTTTGTGGCGTTCCGTCCATCACCAAGCAATGGAGAATACCGTTTTCCTTTGCTTTTTTATGCAAAAAAGAGGGGGTTATAGGAGAATATGCGGTTTTTGGAAACACAGACAGCTTTCCGTTCGGCTCTAAAATGGCATAATTCACCTCGCTGATATTGCCAATTCCTTGCAGTCGGCATTCGCTGACGAGTTCATTTACCGATATCCGCATTTTCCGCAAAGCCTCCTCTTGCATCTTTCCCTCGGAGATGAGCATTACGGGCTTTTCTTCAAACAGCTTTTTGAAGGGATTGTATTTGATTTCCAAAAACGTGATCATCACTTCCAAACACATGATCAGCAATATAGGAATCAATGCATAGCTCAGGGGCATATCAGGGTCTTCTATGGGCAATGCCGCAATCTCGGACAGCAAAAGTGTTGTCACCAAGTCCGACACCTCCAGCTCTCCCACTTGCCGCTTGCCCATAAACCGAAACATAAGCATCAGCAGCAAATAGAGCAAAATCCCTCGCAAAAAAATGACTGGCATCTTATTTTCCCCTTTCTTTTTCTTTTATATTGTGTAGCAAAAAATCCGAGTTATGAATGAGGATGGGGAAAATGACGGATTTTCTCTCATTTTTATAAAGAAATTCGTCCAAAGAGCAAAAAAAGTGACGGCAGATTATTGCTTTTTTAAAAATGATATGCTATACTTTATATAAGAAAACACATTCGAAAGGATGACCGCCATGACAGAACGCGAGATTCGTAACCAGCAAAAGAAACAGGGAACCATGTATCCTTTTCCCGTAGGTAGAAATAAAATCGTGACTTTTGCCACTCCCGAAACCGATGGAATCGATCACATTCGTCGTTCTATCAGACCTTGGCGCGCCAAGAAAAAATATTTGCCCCGTGAATACAGAACCCAATGCGTGATCCGTATTTTCGGCGTGACTCCCGACCCCCGTAAGGTTGCCAAGGTGTCGCTGGGTAAAATCAGCCGCCGCTTTGCTCCCGGTTCTTATGTAAACCTGCAATCTCTCCAAGCCGAAAAGTTGGCGCCTGTGGATGCCACTTTCCTGTCTATTAAAGCCAGAGGCAAGCTGAAAAAGCCTCTGTTGGTGGAAGCAGACCAATTCAGCGATAAAGCCATCCGTATGCTGGTACTTACAGGCGGCCGTCCCGTCCAACGCGGTTGATTTGGGCGGTGCATTTGGCGATAACCGCAAACGAAAAAGAGAAGTATGGATTTTCTCATACTTCTCTTTATTATTTATTTGGAACTTTGGCAGAATTTTTCCAATAACTGCGAGTCATTGATCATATTTTTCGTTTGCTATCCCTGTTCCCGCTCTCTGCAGTACAAAGTACAGCGACGAAAGCGAGAGCAGGGATTTCTCATCCAAATCCCCTCGCCCAAGGTGGCTTTGTTGGAAAATGGGGCGGTGCATTTGGCGATAACCGCAAACGAAAAGGAAGGTATAGATGTTCTATATCTTCCTTTTGCTTTTTCGTCATATGTACAGTAGTATCCTCATTCACTGATAGCATTTTATCATATTTTTCGTTTGCTATCCCTGTTCTCGCTCTCTGCAGTACAAAGTACAGCGACGAAAGCGAGAGCAGGGATTTCTCATCCAAATCCCCTCGCCCAAGATTTGGGCGGTGCATTTTTGCATAACCGAAAAGAAAAGGGAATGTATGGCACATTCCCTTTTCTTTTCTATTTCCGCTCACGCCCTCTCGACGTATGTCAATACGCCTTCGGGGCGCAAACGAAAATTTCTGCTAAAAATCCCCTCGCCCAAGGTGGCTTTGTTGGAAAATGGGGCGGTGCATTTGGCGATAACCGCAAACGAAAAAGAGAAGTATGGATTTTCTCATACTTCTCTTTATTATTGATTTGGAACTTTGGCAGAATTTTCCCCAATAAGTGCGAGGAGTTATTTTTATTTTTCCGCTTTTATCCCCAACAAATCTCAGGCGCATATACTGCAAGCCAACGGTTGATTTGCAGATAATATGCCCAAAGCTGTGGCAACGCCATTAGCTGTCCGTACCAGGGTGAGCCGTAGGTGTCAGGAGAGGTCACCGTCTCCTCCACCTTTTTGCGGTCCACGAATTGGCTAAGAGGGGCATTTGGGTCAGACAAGACCGAGAGCAGCTCCCGTCTCACCGCTTCTTCATAGGCAGGCTTGTAGGTTTTGGGATAGGGGCTCTTTTTCCGTTCCCTTACAGGTGTGGGTAGCAAATATCCCATTGCCTCTCGCAAAAGGGATTTTTCCACACCCTCTCGCCGTTTCATTTCCCATGGCAGATTAAACACGTATTCCATCAATCGGTAGTCTGCAAAAGGCACTCTTGCGCCCACTCCTGCCCGCATCCCCATGCGGTCCATTCTGTCAAGAAGGGTGCGCATAAACCAGCGCAGACTCAAGTATCCCACCTCTCGCCGTCTTGTCTCTATGGGCGTTTCCCCCTCGAGGTATGGCACTTCTCTCAGGGCATTCTGATACACCCCGTCCACGTATGCAGGCAGCTCCAGTTGCTTTGCCATAGAGTCATGGAGATAGCGCAGGCGTGGGGTCAGGTCTTTCGTCCAAGGGAATCCCTTTACTAGCAGCAGATCCTCTCTATAAAACCAAGGATAGCCCCCGAATACCTCGTCTGCGCATTCCCCCGTCATCGCCATTCGGTGGTGAGGGGCTATTTGTTTTAGAAAATAGAGCAGGGAAGCATCCACGTCTGCCATGCCTGGCAGGTCGCGTGCTTGCATGGCATCGTCCAGCAACGGCAGCAACGCCGCCTCCTCGCACACAAGATAGGTGTGCTTTGTTTTGAGCGCATCCGCCATCATACCCACATAGGGAGTGTCAAGGCTTCCCTGAAAGGCGTTGGGGGTGAAATGCTCCTCCGCGCCCTCAAAAGCAAAAGAATAGGTGGCAAGGGTCTGCCCTTTGCTCTCTTTTATCTCTTGGGTCATAGCCGTAACAATACTGCTGTCAATGCCCCCCGATAGCAAACTGCAAATCGGCAGATCCGTCTCCGTTTGTCGCAAAATGGCGTCTGACAGGAAAAACCGTACTTTTTCCACCGCCTCGCCGTAGCTGTCGGAAATCCTCTTGGCGGGAATCTTCCAATAGGAAAAAGCAGACAGCCCCCGTTCTTCCAGCACCACGCACTCCGCAGGCTTTACCTCGTATATGCCATGAAATACGCCGCTTCCCGATATTCTACCGGGCCCAATCCCAAATATTTGGCGTAGCCCGTCTATATCCACCTTGGCTTTCACCTTGGGGTGGGCAAACAGCCCCTTGATTTCCGAAGCGAATACCACCCCTTCGCCGCACTCTGCGTAAAACAAAGGCACCGCCCCAATTCTGTCTCTGCTAAGAATGAGCCTCTTTCTCAGACCGTCCCAAAGCGCCAACGCAAAGGTGCCGTTGACATGTGCCAGAAATCTGTCTCCATACACACGGTAAAGCCCCGCCACCAATTCCTCCTTCGCTCCATTTTTTACGTGATACCCCTCACTCTTAAGGATTTTTTTGATTTCCTTTTGGTTGAAGATATCCCCATCAAACACAATCGCCAAAGGCGCACCGCCAAATTCTATCCATTGCGGTGTTCCGTCTTGGCTTCCGCCCAGCGCACACCAAGGATTGACCACCCTTTTTCCCGATGGCTCTCCCCTGTGGCGCAGTCGCAAAAGCATCTCTTCCACAGCCGCAGAATGCCGATGCTCCTCTTCACCCAAAATCTCAGGTGTCCGATATCCTATTCCCGCAATACTCCCCATACCCATCTCCTTTTTCTCTCGCCTTGCCTTGCAAGACGGCAAATCTCCCTTGCCCCTCAGACAACGCGTTTTTACAAGAATAGTCTATTCCTCTCCCCCTCTATTTGTGCCTTGCTATTTTAACCAACCTGTCTAAAATGATCCCTTCTCCAAGAGGGAAGAAGGAGAGCAAAATAGAAAATGAGCGATGTTGCCCGCAGCAACACAGCACGTCTCATTCATCAAAAAAAGAAGATGCAGAAACTGCATCTTCTTTTTTCTTGATAAACAAAAGCTTATTTCATTTTCTCCACAGCTTCAAACAAGCCGTTGAGAAGTC
>JAZOBX010000336.1:0-1616 GCA_045596205.1 Eubacteriales bacterium
GCCAAGATTTGTAGCTCTTCCCTGCATGGTATCGTTAAAAATCGCCAGAAGTTTTTCGTAATTGGCCTCTCTGGAAATGCGGTTAGAAATCTTAAAAAGATTGACACATTCATCCAGAAAAACAATCAGACATTTATATCCAGCAATGGCAGAAAAATCAGCCCACAGTTTCACATAATCATACCAGTTATCGTCTCCGATAATCGTACTGACAGGGAAACCAAGTCCGTTTTTCGCTTCTGTTTTAGTCATGTATTCACCGCGAAGCCAACGGAGAGCGGCGCTCTTTTGCTCTTCGTTTTCAATCATGCATGCTTCATAGTAAAGTCCAAGAACTGTGACGAAATCAAAGCCTCCAACGTTGCTTTGGAGCGATGATAGAGCAGAAAAGAGACGTTGTTTGAGAGTAAAATTATAGGAGTTATTTTCGGGCAGAATTCCGTCTTTTACCAAAGACTGCTTCATTTGCAAATAAAAGCGAGATAGAACAGTATGCATTGCTCCGTTTTCGGGAGAGGCTTTACACGCCATGTTTCGCATGAGTTCTCGGTACGTGGCAACGCCGTTTCCACCGCAAAGCTTACGTTCGGGGGATAAGTCTGCATCTGCTGTGACAAAATCTTTTTCAAGGGCTCTGCCGCGTATCAGTTGCATCAAAAAGCTCTTACCGCTACCGTAACGCCCGATTAAAAACCGAACAGCGGCACCGCCGTTTTCAACTGTTTCCAGATTATCAAGCAAGGCGGCAATCTCTTCATTTCTGCCGATAGCAATATAGGGGGCTCCGCTTCTTGGAACAACACCTGCGGAAAGCGACAGAAGTAAAGCATCCAAAATTCTTTTAGGGATTTTTACTTCCTGCTGTTTTACTGCGCTTTGATCCATGCTTCAATCTCCTCTCTGTAATCTTCTATCAGGACACATTCAGTATCCGTCAAGGTGATAACAATATCACCCATTTCGTCCATAAAGCGGCTGTTGATCTCCTCACATAGAGCTACCCTATCAAAATCAAAAGGCAAACTGCCTTTTTCAAGCAGCAAAGAGAGCAACTCCTTCATCTTTCCGTCTTGTGACGAATCTGTACCGATTTCTTCTTGCGATACACTTTCTTCTGGTGAAAATACTTCTTGCGCAGGAGATTCCCACTCAAAACCGTCGTCTATGTCCTCAACCAGTTTTCGGGTATTTTCCCATGAATCACATTCAATGGACAATGCCTTAGAAAAAGATACTGACTTATCTTCCGCATCGTACTGTTTTTCATACTCTGCTTTCACAGGCTTAGGGGTTTTCCCTGCACTTTTAGGCGCGAGCTGCTCAAAATAGCCATCAATGATTGTTTTGTGAGCAGGCAGCAGTTCATCGCCAACCGTCAACCTGCTTTTTTGCCCGCAGTATATCCTCATTTTGTTTTCCGCATACTTCACTGCCGCGGTCATCGCCTGAGACAGTTTCCCTTCGTGCTGAAAGGGATGATAGATAACCTCAATCTTGCATTTGATATTATGGCCGCAAAGAGATCCGCTGTACGCATCTCTGTTTAATGTACGGGTATTATCCGCCATATGGAACAATGAAGGATCTTGATACACTTGCTGAATCACGCCAATCAA
>JAZOBX010000337.1:0-39458 GCA_045596205.1 Eubacteriales bacterium
TGCGTAGCAACTTCACTGTGCAACGCACAACCTCGCTTTCGCCTACGGCGAAAACTAAGTTTGCCCACTTCGCAAAGCGAAGGGGCAAGTGAAGTGATCTTCAATAGTGAAGTTTCACAGATGAAGTGAAGTTTGCACCGCAGGCGGTGCAAGTGAAGAGTTGTTTTAGGCAAACTGAACATCACTTGTGCTAAGCACAAACTTCACTGCGTAGCAACTTCACTGTGCAACGCACAACCTCGCCTTCGCCTGCGGCGAAAGCTTTGCTAAAAGAAAAAGAGGCAGTCGCAAAAGCGACTGCCTCAAAAGGGATCAATTAATTTTTGGGAGTTGCGGTGAAGACGAGGGAGGCACCCAGAGCTTCGTTGGCGTTAAGGGTCACAACGGTCTTGCCATCCTGGATGGAGGAACCGGTTACTTTTTCGCCTGTGATGTTCCATTCGCCGTCAAGGGTGAGGGTAAGAACGGGAAGCTTGTGGGTAGGATCGCTTACACTGTAATCAAAGCTGCCGTCTTTGTTGTCTACCTTTACAACAACGGATGCGGTGCTGCTGCGTACGCCTTCAGCATAGGTACCGTACCAGAATACGTAACCTGTGGTGTTGGAGGATACTTCGCGTACAACGGATACGAAGTTGTGGGCGCGAACAACCACGATGTCAGGATTTGCAGCGTATGCGGCTACTTCGTCTGCGGTCATTTCGGGCAGAACAACGTATGCATATTTTTCATCCTGAGGAGCGGTGCCGTGGTTGATGTAGATCTGACCGTAACGGTTTGCGCTGGCGCCGGAGTGCTTGATGGTCACGTCTTCCTTAGTGGGGAAGTAGTAACCGCCGAAGGTTTCAACGGTGATGTAGTCAACGCCTTCGTAGACGGTGGCTTTATCACTGGTCTTGATGGCTTCGCCGTTTACGCCGATGGCATAGTAAACGGAAGCGGTCTTGTTGAGGGTGTGGTTACCAACGATGGTGTAAACGTCGCCAACGTTGATTTCTTCAGTGTTGGAAGCGTTGATGCCGGAACCGACACAAACGATTTCGCCGTCAAAGAAGAAGTATGCCTTTTGGGCGCGGAGGTCACTTGTCAGACCTTGGATATCATCGCTTGTGTTGTACTTAAGGTACATAGCGGATGCAGCGTAGATACCGTGGGAAGCACCACCAACAAATTCGTGACGGTTCTTCAGGTTGGTATCAGCGGTGTACTGTTGAGGTACGCGAGGAGTGGAGGAGACGGTGGTACCGGGGATCATCATCTTATCCAGACCTTGGTGATAGTCGCTGTCGTAGTTGTGTGCTTCGCTACCGTAGATAAACAGAGCGCCGTCGCCCAGGTGCCAGCCGTTGCTACCTGCGCCGTTAATGGCTTCGTAGCGTTCGGTACGGGTAGAGGACATCAGGATAACTGCAGAGAATTTTTCGCCGTGGGTCACAACTCTGTCCATACCGCCGAAGATATGAGAGTAGTGGTAGCCGGAGCGAGGAGTGATATCGGTGCGAGCCTGATATTCTGCATAGTATGCACGGTTGATCAGAGGCAGGTTGCCTGCGATGTTGCCGTAGGTAGCGGGGTCTGCGATTTCGTAGTATTTGAGAGTCTGATAGAAACGTTCTCTCATGGCTTCGGAAGCGTATTCGGACAGGATGAAGGTGTTGGAAACAATACCTTTCGCAGAGCCTGCGCCCATACCTCTACCGCTGGAGCCGTAGATAGCGTAACCGTCATAGATCAGAGGTTCTGCGCTGTCAAAGAAGAATTGCAGAATCTTGTCGGAGTAGATTTGGGAGAACTTCTTGCCATCAATGGTGATGTCGAAGGGAGTGCCTTCCAGGAAGTACAGCTCGTTGGTGATAGAACCAAAGAAGCTGGAGCCGTAACCGTGGATGTAAGAAAGGTCTTTGTGCTGAATGAAGGAACCGTCTTCGTAGAAGCCGTCGCTGGAGGTCACGTAATCAAATACGTTGAGCAGCTGTTGGATAGCGGGTTCCACGCGAGCGCCGTCCTGCTGGAGCATGATAGAACCGATGGCAGGCTGTGCAATCCAGGTACGGTTTGCAGCAGTTGCGCCGATAGGATAGCAGCAATCGTCAACCGCCCAGAGGATCTTCTTAAGGAAGTCCATAGAGACGTGTTCTTCAATGATCATCAGCGCGTCAACCAGTTCGGTAGGCGTACCGATCTGCCATTGCCACCAGTTACCGGGACGGGATTTACCAACGTTGAAGCCGTATACACCGGGGGTGCCGTCGCCGTCTGCATCGTAGTCGCAAAGGAAAGTCAGAGCGTCAACGATCTTGGCGAGAAGCGCTTCGTCGTGGTAGTAATCAGAACCGGGAGTACCCCAACCGAGAGCCATTTGTTTGACTCTCTTGTATTGGTTTTCAACGCCAACTTCGGAAGTCAGGTCTTTGAGGTTGCTCCAGAGATAGGTGCGGTCTGCTGCGGTGTTCATGCTGTTGGCATGGCCGATAGCGGTCTGACCTCTGGATTTACCGGTGCTGGCAGGAGTGATATCTTCGTTGCCAACCAGGTATTCGCGCCATTTATCCTTCACAGCCTTGTAATCTGCGGAGGTAAAGCTGGAAGTATCAATCTTATAAGGAGAATCGTTGCCTACCAGATAAATATCGTCAATGTAAGCAATGGTAGAGAATTTGTAAGTACCGTCTGCATTCTTAGCATCCAGGTTACCGGACCAACCGTTTTGCTGGAAACGGATATCGTTGACCTTGGTCTTGTCAGCGCCGCCGCTGAATGACCATTCCTGGGTAGACAGGTCGAAGGTCACTTGCTTCCAACCGGTCCAGTTGAGAGGCAGGGTGTATACGTTACCGGAACCGCCGGACAGATACCAGAAGATCATGATACCGCCGTGGGGGTTAGCGTTGTACATCATGAAGGTCAGAGCAGAGTAACCGGTAAAGTCGGTTTCGCTGAATCTGAAACGGGTGTTCACAGCAGTGCCGTCAACGTATTGGTACAGAGCCGCTTTTTGACCGTTGGGCATAGTTGCGCCCTGGCTGGCTTTGCTGGCATCAACGAGCAGAACGGAGCCTGCGGGAAGCTTCAGACCGTCGTGTGCGGGAAGGGAGGTCAAAGGCACCTTGATATCGGGGGAAGCTGCCTTTTCCCATTTTGCATAAACGGTAACGTCGGTGAGGCTGTCTCTTGTGATAGAGGTAATCTTGCTGTCTTCGCTGAAGTCAGGAGAAGAGTACCAACCCATGAAGGCGTAGCCGTTGGCAACGGGATCATAGAGTGTCAGAGGAGATGCTTCGGGATTCCACTCGTAGGAGGTGGGGTTATCGCTGTCGTTTACAGGGCCTTCTACTTCTTGACCCATGTTGTATTTCACATTAACGACCACAAGGCTCCAACGGGCATACAGAGTGATGTCGCCGCTCTCGTATTGCAGATTGGAGATAGCTTCGCCCTGGAAAGTGGGGGAAGTGTACCAACCTTCAAATACGTGACCGTATCTGGTGGGAGCGTAAACTTTTGCTTCGGTACCGGGGATGTAAATTTGCGGGTTGCCGCCGTTTTGCTGACCGCCGTTGAGCTCATAGGAAACGCTCTTGGGAGTCTCATAACTACCGCTGGGCAGTTGAGAGGAGGTGTCAGAGGGTTGAGTGGGGGTTTGGGAAGAGGTGGGAGTATCGTTTGTGGTTGTGGTATCAACTTGACGAACGGGGTCGCAAGAGCACAGACCAACGATGACCAAAACTGCCACTACAACGAGAAGGACGAGCTTTTTCATGTGATTTCTCCTTAAAAAATAATTTTCAAAATCAAATCTTGAATAAAATAATATTATCCAAGTATAAATATTATACATGATGCGTCCATTTCTGTCAAGGCGTACCCCAACATTTTATTGCACAAAAAAACCGCGGTCTTTTAGCACATTTTTACAATTTCTCCTCCGAAAAAGTGTATTTCGTGGGAAAAAGTATTGCAGAGGATGCAGATTTTGTGGTATACTATCAATTGGAAACTAAACGAAAGAAAAGGATCGCTTCACACAAAAGGCAGGAATGCTCTTGTATGAACGGGAATCCTGCAAAAACAAGGAGACGCTATGTTTTATATTGACTACACATACATTATTTTGGTTTTGCCCGCCGTACTGTTCGCCATGGTGGCGAGCATGATGGTGAATTCCACTTTCAACCGCTACAGTAAACAGCATACCCGCTGTGGGCTGACGGGCTACGGCGCCGCACGCGCCGTTCTGGATGCCAACGGTCTTCATCATGTTCAGATCGAATGTATTTCGGGAAATCTCACCGACCACTACGATCCCCGTACCAACGTCATCCGTCTGTCTCAGGCAGTGTATCACAGCACCTCTTCCGCCGCTGTGGGCGTTGCCGCTCACGAAGCGGGACACGCTATCCAGCACGCGGAAGCGTATCTGCCCATCAAAATCCGTTCCGCCATTATTCCCATCACCAATTTTGCTTCCCGTCTGGCAATGCCGCTGATTCTCGCGGGCATTTTGCTGACGGTGTTCGGAGAGGTATTCTTCTATGTGGCGGTGGCAGGCGTGGTTTGCTTTTCACTTAGCGCCGTATTTCAGCTGGTGACGCTCCCCACCGAATTTAACGCCAGCCGTCGCGCTCTTCACGCCATCAAAAACGAAACCCGTCTGAGTCCAAGCGAGGTTGCGGGCGCCAAGAAGGTGCTCACCGCCGCCGCCATGACCTACGTTGCCGCCCTTGCAGTGTCACTGGCGCAGCTGCTCCGACTTGTGTTGCTGGTGGCCAGAGTCAGCGGTGGCAGAAGAAGAGACTGAGTCTGGTTTTGAGACGTGAAAAACGGACGCAATATCTTCCCATCCGCCATCCGTCTCACTTCCTGTGTGCCTTCTCTGCCATAAATAAAAATGGCGCACCTGCTTCTGGCAGGTACGCCGAATGCTTTTCGCTTACCGAATTTCGGGTGTGGAACGCACGATGTCTTCCACCACCTGGCTTACGTGTTGCTTATCTTTTGCCCTTTCTGCTTTTTTGGTCCATTCCTTCTTGCGATGGGCGGGCATGGACATAAACGCCAGCAGCGCATCGGGTCGGGAGGCCAACGCCATTCCAAACTCCAAGGGAACGCTTTCTTTTTCCTCTTTCATTTTTTCTCCTTTTTGGCATTTTGATGGGTGCCGTCCTTCTTACTATGGACGGAAAAACCCTATTCTATACAAGCCAAAACATTCCCAATTTTTAAAAACCCCCTATCTTTTTTAAGATAAACCTGAATAACCACAGTCAAAGAACTGTTTGATGGATACAAAGGAAAATCACCCATGATTTCAGTCGAAACCCCTCGGCTTTCTCTATCTTGCGAGGATGTAAAAGCCCTTGAAGAAGCCTTTGGAGAAAACGAAAGTCGCTTTTGCGACTGTACCAAATGGAACACTCTCCTTTGGGGAGAATATCTGTCTCTAAGCCTGCTTACCACCGAGCGCGGCAAGGTGCTGCAGAGAGAAATGATGGACGGCACACCCACCTATACCGCCCTGTTCCCCCATACCTTTACCTCTGAAACGGTGGCTTTTTTGCGCCTCTTGGCAAAGGAAAACGGACATCCCTTAACGCTTTTCCCCTTGACGGCAAAAGAAAAAGACGGCTTGCTTGCCGCCTATCCCGAAGCCGTCGCCCGAACCTCTCCCGATTGGAGCGACTATCTCTATTCTCTTTCCTCTCTTGCTCTTTTTAAGGGCAAAAAGTATAACGGTCAGCGCAACCACTTTAACCGCTTTCACGCCAACTATCCCGACAGCGCTTGTCTCCCCATAGACGATACTACCCGCGTAGCTACGCTTGCCTTTTTAGAGGCGTTTTACAGGGAAGCCACCTTGTCTCCTGCCGTTTTGGCAGAGCAAAAACAACTGTTTCGCCTGGTAGAGTCCCATCCCCTTGACGGCAGAGACGGTCTCTTTGGACGGGTGGTGATGGCAGAAGGCAGGGCGGTGGCAATGGCTATGGCAGAACGGGTGGGAGACACCCTCTACGTCCATGCTGAAAAAGCCCTCCGCGACTGCAGAGGCGCATACCAGGCCATTGTCAGCGGTATGGCATCTCTTTTTTTGGACACGGCGGTTTGCTTTGTCAACCGTGAGGAAGACGACGGCAACGAAGGCCTGCGCACTTCAAAACTCTCCTATCATCCCGTAGAAATTCTGGAAAAGTGGTGTGTCACCTTTCCCCCGATACCGTAAAATCAACTGTTTTCCGCGAAAAACTGCCAAAAAATCCCGCTCTTCCATTGACAACCCTTGCTTTTATGTGGTATACTGTAACTAATTATTTGTAGGTAACTGCAGAGATAGCAAGACAGACGGGGAAAGGATACGGATATGCAAAAGAAAAACAGAATCTGGACCGTTTCCTCCAAAGGCGGCGTTGGCACCTCTACGGTCTGCGTCAATCTGGCGCGGGCTTTTGCCGCGGCGGGACTTCGTGTGTTACTGGTAGACCTGGATACCACCGCTCCTTCTCTGGATATGCTGCTGGGTGTGGAAAACTCCGTCTATGACGTCAAAGACGTATTGCTTGGCAGAATGCGTGTGGCGGACGCAGTGGTGCGTCTCCCCCATTCCCCCAATATGTATTTGCTTTGCGGCACCCTTGATCCCACAGCAGACCTGTGTCTGACCAATCTGTCCGCCGCCCTTGACGAGGCGGAGCAGAGCCTTGGCGTGTCTGTGGTCTTGCTCAATACCCACGGCCCGGGACACCATGCCAAAACCGTTGCCTCGGTGGTCACCGATACCCTGCTCGTTACCCATCCCGGTGCGCTTTCCCTTCATGCGGCAGAGCAATGCGGCGTATTTCTCCGTGGCATAGAAGCCCCGAATTTAAGACTTGTTATCAACCAATATAATATTGAAACGGCAGAACCCCCCCTCATTTCTTTGATAGACGCCACAGGTGTTCAACTGATCGGTGTGATTCCTGACGATAAAGAAATGGCCAATGCCCAACTGCAGGGCAAGATGGCAAAAGAAGGGGCAACCCCCAACACCGTCTGCGCTTTCCGCAATATCGCTCACCGCTTGCGCGGACAGCACGCCCCGCTCTTCTCCCGCTTTAAGGGGATCCGCCGCCGTAAACTGATCTCACCTTTGCTTTGAAATAGACGAAAGGACAATCAAAATGGAAATTGCAATCATTGCCGACGACAGCAAAAAAGAACTGATGGCGCAATTCTGTATTGCCTACTGTGGCATTTTAAGCCGTCATCACCTCGTGGCGACCCAAACCACGGGTAAATATATCGCAGAGGCAACGGGCCTGGAGATTGATTTTCTCATGAGCGGCTCAACGGGTGGCGCAGAGCAGCTTGCCGCCTGCGTTTCCCTCAATGAAGTGGACCTGCTTTTCTATTTCAGAGACACCGAGCCCGGTTTTGTGCATGAAGTAGATTTGGAGCTGCTCCGTCTTTGCGACATTCAAAACGTTCCCGTTGCCACCAATATTGCCACCGCCGAGGTGCTGGTAATGGCTTTGGACAACGGCGCATTGGATTGGAGAGAAATCGTCAATCCCCGCTCCGAATACAACCGTCGGCGCAAAAAATAAGATAGCGCCGTAATTTTTTCGTGACGAACCGTCAAAACGGTTCGTCACGTTCCCTTCGGAAGGCTGAAAGTGAGGATACCATGACTTTGCAAGAGTTGAAGCAGGCGATGACGCAAGGAGACGTGTCGGGCTGCTTTTTGTTTTATGGGGAAGAAGACTATCTCAAACAGCACTACGCCGCAGAACTGCGCCGTCACTTGCTGGACGGAGCGGCTCTGCCCGAGCTGAATCATACCGTCTTCGACGCCCAGGATATGACTACCGCCGCCATATTGGATGCGGCAAAAGCATTGCCTGTAATGGCAGACTACAGGGTGGTGGAATGGCGCCACGCAGATATTGAGGGCATGAAGCCCAAAGACTTTGAACGGTTACTTGAAGTGTGTGAAGAAATCAAGCAGGAGTATCCCTATACTGCCTTTCTCATTCTGCCCACGGTAGAGGGTCTTGACGTGGGAGTAGGTAAAAGGGTAGGCGACCGCCTTGGTAAATTGCAGAAAACAGCGCAATGGGTGTATTTTCCCCATAGCACCGACGGACAGCTGGTGTCTTGGATCCACCGCCACTTCGCCCATGAAAAGCTAAACGATTCCGCCGAGGTCTGCCGTTTACTGCTCACTCGCTGCGGCCACGATATGTGGGAGCTGAGCCGTGAAATTGACAAGGTGGTCTGCTTTGTCAAGCAAAAAGGGAGCGACACCGTCACCCCTGCCCACGTGGAAGCCGTCACCTCCGTCAACCGCGAAAACGATACTTATGCCCTGAGCAACGCCCTTCTTGAGGGCAACATTTCTCTTGCCTTTTCCTGCTTTGAAGAACTGAAAAACTGCCGCACCGACCCTGCTATCGTGGCGGGACAGCTCTTTCGGGTGTATGCGGACCTTGCTACCGTCAGCGTATTGGTCACGGAAGGCAGAAACACCGACGATATCGCTAAAATTCTCCATATGAACGCCTATAAAGCAGGGCTTTACGTGAAAGCCGCCAAGCGGATGACGGCAGATGCGGTCAAAAATGCCCTTGAGGCTTGCAAGCAAACCGATCTGTACTATAAAAGCGTATACGTAAACACCTATGACCAGCTGGAAAAGCTGCTGATCCGCATTATCGGCAAAAAGCACTAAGTAGCTTGAAAAACCGCTTTGCGCAGACAAGATGAAAACGGTTTTTTAAGCATGAGAGGCTCGTTTTGTCTCCATTCATGAGTGAATAAAAATGCAAAGGACTGCTGCGAACAATTCGCAACAGTCCTTTTTTTTGAGGAACTTTAATAGGGGTTTTTAAAAAAACCGTGTAATTTGGATGGAAAATCAGTTTTCTTCCTGGTACGCCTTCACAAAGAGCGGATTGCCGGGGGCTTTCACCGCGCGGATACCGCAGGTCTTTCTGCCCGTGGGCTCAATGGACTCGCGGTAGGTCTTCTTTTTGCCGCTGTCGGTTTCGTAGGCCATGTGATGGGCGGGGCGTCTGATGCCTACGTAGATGAGATAGTCCCCGTCTTTGAGCTTCAGGGCGTCAAACTTGTTTCTGCGGATGCAGTATTCACCCAGCTCAGAGCATTTCAGCATACCCTTTGCGGTGGCAAACAGTACCTTATCCTTGGCATCGTCGCCTTTGGCTTCGGCAATGCAGAGAATCCGTCTGTCGTCGAAATTCATAATCAGCTTTTCGGGAATAGAGCCTTTGTCCTTAGATTTGCCTTCGGGAATGACATCCACCTTCATTTGGTAGCACATTCCCTTTGCGCCAAATACCAAAAGCACGCGGTCGGTTTTGGTGATGACGTAGCGTTCTTTGGGAATGGGGGTCGCTTTGCTTAGATTTTCAAAGGCCTTTTCGGTAATACGGTGCAAGCAACTGTTATCGTCCACGTATACCACAGCGGTTTCCACCGTCTTGAAGGCATCGCGGGAGATGTCTTCTTCCACATGGTCGTATTTTACTTCGGTCAGACGGGGGTCGGTAAACTGGCGGCGGATTTGCTGGAGCGAATGCTTCACCACGGTGTTCAGCTTTGCCTTGCTTTCCAGAATCGGTTCCAACTCAGCAATCTGCGCTCTCACCTCTGCCAGCTCCTTTTCCACGCTCTCCACCTCAAGGGCGGTGATTCTGCGGAGCTTCATTTCCAGAATCGCGTGGGCCTGGTTTTCGGTCAAACGGAAGGTTTGGCACAACGCTTCTTTGGCAATAGCGGCGGTGCGGGAGGAACGGATGATGGCGATCACTTGATCGATGTTTTGCGCCGCCACGGAAAGGCCTACCAGAATTTCTTCTCTTGTCCGCAGCTGTTTCAGATCGTATTCGATACGAGAGCGTTCCACGCGGCAGCGGAATTCGGTATAATAGCGAATGGCGTCCAGTAGCCCCAGCTGACGGGGCTTGCCTTCTGCGATGGCAACCATATTCACGCCGATGTTCTTTTGCAGGTCGGTATATTTATAGAGATACGCCAGCATACGGGCGGCATCGCATCCCTTTTTCAGCTCGATCACGGAGCGGATACCCGTTCTGTCCGACTCGTCGCGGATGTCGGTAATCTGGGCAATGATTTCCTTTTTCCCTTGGGCGTGCTCCAGAATTTTAGCCAGCAGGTCGGCTTTGTTGGTCTGGAAGGGGAACTCGGTGATGACAATCTGAGGCTTGCCCTCGGGGGAGGTTTCAATATGCGCTTTTGCTCTTACCGTTATCTTGCCTGCGCCCGTGGCGTAAATCTGTTTCATGGCCTCGCCGTTGATAATGATACCGCCTGTGGGGAAGTCGGGAGCGGGGATGATTTGCATCATCTCTTCTAAGGTGATACGGGGGTGAGACAGATAGGCAATCACACCGTCAATGACTTCTGCGGGATGATGAGGCGGAATGCTGGTGGCAAGACCCACCGCAATACCGCTGGCGCCGTTGATGAGCAGGTTAGGGAAGAGAGTGGGCAGAATGTCGGGCTCTTTTCTGGTGTCGTCAAAGTTCAGCGACCAGGTCACCGTCTCTTTTGGCAGATAGGTCATCATGGAGAGGGCGGGAGACGCCAGTCTCGCCTCGGTATAACGGAAGGCGGCGGCAGGGTCACCGTCCATAGAACCGAAGTTGCCGTTGCCCTCTACCAGCGGCACGCGCATATTGAAATCCTGGGCCAGGCGCACCATGGTTTCGTAAATGGAGGAGTCACCGTGGGGATGGTATTTCGCCATGGTTTCTCCCACGATGTTGGCAGATTTACGGAAGGGCTTGTCAGGGGTGAGCCCCTGCTCGTACATCACGTACAGCACCCTTCTTTGCACAGGCTTCAGACCGTCCTCCACGCGGGGAATGGCGCGGTCCAAAATCACGTGCTCCGAATAGGGAATCATGCTGTCGTGCATGACGGTCTCCATGGTTTTGTCCTGGTAGACCGTTCTATCAATATGTTCTTTTTTTTCTGTTTTCTTTCTCAAGGGAGCATCCTACTTTCTTTTGATGAGTGACCTATCTTACAGGTTGATTTTTTCTGCGAAACCGTCAATTTTGGAGAAGTTGGCGTTTTCAATGATATAGGCGCGTCTCATTTCGCTGTTGTCCCCCATGAGGATGGTCACCAGACGCTCTGCATCTGCCACGTCCTCAATGGTCACCCGCACCATAGAGCGGTGTTCGGGGTTCATGGTGGTTTCCCAAAGCAGGGAAGGATTCATTTCGCCAAGACCCTTGTAGCGGGTAATCATCACGCTGTTTGACCCGCCCAGCTTCTTCGTCGCCTCTTCGCATTCCTCGTCGGTGTAGGCGTAAAGGGTTTCCTGATTTGACTTTTTCATAATGCGATAGAGGGGAGGCATACCGATAAACACGTGCCCCTCGGTAATCAGCGGCCGCATATACCGATAAAAGAAGGTCAGCAGCAGGGCGCGAATGTGGGCACCGTCCTGGTCCGCATCCGCCAAAATCACCACCTTGTGGTATTTCAGATTTTCCAGGCGGAATTCTTCCCCAATGCCTGTTCCGAGAGCAGTGATAATGGAGCAGATCTCTTCGTTGTCCAGAATCTGGTCCAGCCGTCTTTTTTCGCTGTTCAGGGGTTTACCGCGCAGGGGCAGAATGGCTTGAAAATGGCGGTCTCTCGCCTGCTTTGCGCTACCGCCTGCGGATTCACCCTCAACGATAAACATTTCGTTTTTCAGAGGATCTCTGCCAATACTGGCGGCGAATTTGCCCACCAGCGTGGATACGTCAAGGCTGTTTTTCTGTCTGGCAATGGCGTTGGCGCGCTTGGTGGCCTCACGGACGTTGCGGGCGTATTTTGCCTTGTCCAAAATCACTTTTACAATGTCTTCGTTGCGAATGTTTTGCACGAAGCGGGAGAGCTGCTCAGCTACCACAGTCTCTACCGCAGTCTTTACGCTGGCATTCCCCAGCTTGGCTTTGGTCTGCCCCTCAAACTGGGCATCCCGCATTTTTACCAGAATAATGGCGCTCATGCCGTCGCGGAAGTCCTCACCGGTGAAGTTGTCTTCTTTTTCCTTGAGCACACCCATTTCCTTGGCGGCGGCGTTGAGTACTTTGGTAACCGCCAGCTTGAAGCCTGTCTCATGGGTACCGCCTTCCACGGTGCGAATGTTGTTGACGTAAGACACGATGGAATCGTTGTATGCATCGGTATGCTGGAGCGCCACCTGCACAGATACGCCGTCTGCTTCACCCGAGAGCAGAATCGGCTCGGGGTAAGCAGGGGTTTTGGAGTTGTTCAGATAGCGGATAAAGTCCACGATACCGCCGCTGAAGCAGTAGGTTTTTTCCTGCTCTTCGAGGGGTTTGCGTAAATCGTAAAATACGAAGGTCACACCTGCGTTGAGAAACGCCAGCTCGCGGAGCTTCTGACGGATCAGGTGTCCGTCGGGCTTGGTGGTGGAAAAGACCAGACCGTCGGGCTTAAAATGCACCTTGGTGCCTTGCTCGGTGGTGCTTCCGCCTGCGCGGAGACGTTTTTTTACCGCCCCGGGCACGATTTCGCCGTTTTCGTCTTTATAGCTGTGGAATTCCGCCCGATGAATTTTGCCGTTGCGGTAGACCTCGCAGGTCAGCCAGGTGGAGAGGGCGTTCACGACTGCCGCGCCCACACCGTGGAGGCCGCCTGAGATCTGATAGCTTTTATCGTCAAACTTACCGCCTGCGTGGAGTTGGGTAAAAATCAGCTCCACACCCGAAATCTTTTTATCGGGGTGAATGTCCACGGGCATACCTCTGCCGTTGTCGGTGACGATCATACTGTTGTCTTCACAAACGGTGACCGTAATGCGATTGGCGTAACCGTTGACCGCCTCGTCCACTGCATTGTCTAAAATTTCCCACAGCAAATGGTGCATCCCCTTGCTGTCGGTATCGCCGATATACATACCCGGGCGCACACGGACGGGGCGAAGCCCCTCCAGCACCGTTAAAGCATCAGCGGTATATTTGGTTTGATTTGCCATTCTGTTTCTCCGTTCCGTCTTTTTCTCAGAGGGTGATCAGTCCCTTTTGGATCATTTGGTGCAGCCTTAGCACCGCGCATTGGGTCTTGCCGTCGGGCCATTCGCCTGCCAGTACCTTGTCTACCGCCTCTTCCAGTTTCATTTTGGAGACGGTCACATATTCCCCCTCGTCGGGGTGGGGGTTGCCTTCTTTTAGGTCAAGGGCGGCAAACATATAGATTTTTTCGTCTAAAATGGCGGGAGAGCCCAGATAAAGCCCCAGCGACACCAAGCGACCTGCTTTCATGCCCGTTTCTTCCTCCAGCTCGCGAAGAGCGGCGTGCTCGGGTAGCTCGTCGGTTGAATCCAGCTTGCCCGCAGGAATTTCGGTCATATAGCGCCCCACCGCATAGCGGTATTGGTTTACCAGAGTCACGTTACCCTCGCGGTCAACGGCAATGACGCAAACCGCTCCCTTGTGGCGGATGACCTCCCGAATAGAGGTTGATTGATCGGGCAAGCGCACCGTATCCACGTGAAGCGAAAGCACCCGTCCTTCAAACAGGCATTCGCCACTGGCTTTGATTTCTTCTCCTATGGGGGACTGTTTCTCCACGGCAGACTCCTTAAAAAATCTATTTTTGACTATAATCGTTTTCATTATAATCAAATTTTTTCTCCTTGTCAAGTATGGAAAGAGGGGGAATTTTCCGAAAAAGCGTAAAACCTATCCCTAAAACAAAGCAAATCCCCCACCAAAGCAGGCTGAAGGGCAGGCAGATTTGTCCCAGCAGCTGATAGGGCATTTTACGGTAATCCCATACCCCCAGCCCCAGCCACAGATTGCATACCGCTCCAAATAAAAATTCCACCCCCGTCACCGACACCGCCCCGAGGGTGGCACGCCAAAATAGAGAGGGTATTTTGGGAGAAGTTAAAGCCAAATAAATTAAAAATGCAGATAACCCCCCTGCAAACGCCATAGAAATATGGGTTCTTCCGCGCCAAATCATCTCTCCTATAGGATACAAAACCGTTCCCAAAACGCCAAAAAATAAACCTTTTTGCCACCGTTTCATGGTGTTTTCCTTTCGTTTTTTATTCAGTTTTCAGTAAAAAAGCAAAAAATATGTGTCTGTTTTCAGAAAAACACTTGCAAAAGTCATGCAAATTTGCTATGATGAACACAGAAAGATATTTTTATTTTATAAAAGGAGAACTTTTATATGAAACTTGGCGTACTTACCAACCTGTTTGGCCAAATGTCTTTGGAAGAAGCCCTGACCGTGTTTGAAGGACTGGGCATTGAAGCAGTCGAAATCGGTTGCGGCGGCTATCCCGGAAAAGCCCATTGCGACCCCGATATTCTGCTCCATGATGACAAAGCGTTGGCAGATTTTCAAAACTCCCTGAAAGCCCACAATATGTCTCTTTCCTGCCTGTCCGTCCATGGCAACGCCGTTCATCCCGATAAGGAAGTAGCGGCAAAATTCCACCGCGACTGGGAAAATGCAGTTCTTCTGGCAGAAAAGCTGGGCGTTGACACCATCGTGACCTTCTCAGGTTGCCCCGGTGGCTCTCCCGAAGATAAAATGCCCAACTGGGCAACCTGCGCTTGGCCTCCCGAATACCTCCAGGTGCTGGATTACCAATGGAACGACGTGATCATTCCTTACTGGAAGGAACAGGCGGCTTTCGCAAAAGCACACGGCGTGACCAAAATCGCTTTTGAAATGCACCCCGGATTTTGCGTATACAACCCCGAAACCCTGCTGAAGCTCCGCGCCGCTGTGGGTGACGTGATCGGCGCCAACTTTGACCCCTCTCACCTGATCTGGCAAGGTATTGACCCCGTTGCCGCTATCCGCGAGCTGACAGGCGCAATCTACCACTTCCATGCAAAAGACACCAAAATCGACCGGATCAACACCGCCAAATTCGGCGTGCTGGATACCAAGCATTACAGCGACGAGCTCCACCGCAGCTGGATTTTCCGTTCCGTTGGCTTTGGCAACGGTCAGGACTACTGGAGAGATATGATCTCCGCCCTCCGTCTGGCAGGCTACGACAAGGTGATGAGCATTGAACACGAAGACAGCCTCATGACCCCCATGGAAGGTCTGACCCACGCCGTCCGTTTCCTGCAAAACTCCATCATCAAGGAACCCAAGCCCGGCACTATGTCTTGGGCATAAGCGTGTTCCCTTCATGGGAACACGCAGCGATATAAATCCCTTTCGGGATTTGCGCATACCGCTTTGCGGTATATTGTGTCATTCGTCGTGTTCGCCCGACGAACAGCAAATATGCTTTTGTATTTCTCGCCAAAGGCGAGATATGCAAAAAGCGTGAAGGGGATTTATATCATATCGCACCGAGCATAGCGAGGTATATCGCAACTGAGTGTAGCGAGGTTATATCGCATTCACTTGTGAGGATATATTTCACAAGTGAATATATCGCCTTATAGAAAAATAGAAAAAGAGAGAACGTTTCGACTCGTTCTCTCTTTTTTCGTTTGTGTCATCCATAATTGTTATACCAATGTTCACAATTTATTAGTTGATTCGGTAGTATGGGTAGATTAAAATGATATTGTAAGATGTAAAATATTCCAATAAAAAAACGCCTCAGGCGGGAAAGGGCAAAATGAAGAAGATCGTAAGTGTTTTGATTGACCGACGCTATATTGTTTTGGCGGTGATGCTGGTGATCGCCACCCTTTGCGGCGCTCTTGTCTTTGCCGTCCCCGTCAATTTGGACCGAAGCAAATACCTGGCAGACGACTCTAACATGAAAGAGGGCATGAGTATCATGGACTCTGCCTTCCCCGAATTGGAAGAAAAATCCTCTATCCGCGTTATGTTCAGCGATCTGACCGCAGAGCAGACCGCAGACGTTCTGGCAAGACTGAAGGCGATTCCCAACGTCAGCAGCGTGACCTACGATGCGGAAAGCGAGGACTATAACAAAGTGAACCGTACGCTCTTTGTGGTCAACACGAAATTCGAGTATTTTACCGACGAAGAAAAAGCCATTGAAAATGCGATAGAAAAAGGCTTTCCCGAATACGAAATGACGTACAAAAACAACGATCTTCCCGCCACGGAAGTGCCTATCTGGCTGTTGGCATCTGCGGTGGGGATGGCGGTCATCATTCTTTTGTTTTTGTGCGAATCCTGGCTGGAACCGTTTATATATCTTCTTACGTTGGGCATCGGCGTGGTCATCAATTTCGGCACCAATATTGTTTTGCCCTACATTGATGAAATGACCCTGACCATCGGTCCTATTCTTCAGCTTGTGCTGTCCATGGACTATTCTCTGATGCTCATGAGCCGCTACCGTCAGGAGAAAGCCCACTGCCAAAGCAAAACCGACGCCATGAAGGCCGCCCTTGCAGGCTCCGTTTCCTCTATCGCATCCAGCGCCTTTACTACGGTGGTGGGCTTGCTTTCGCTGGTATTTCTCAGCTTTAAGCTGGGTCCTGAGTTGGGGATCGTGTTGGCAAAGGGTGTGGTTGTGGGTATGCTTTGCGTATTTACGCTTTTGCCCACCTTCATTCTGATGGCAGATAAATGGCTGGAAAAAACGGCTAAAAAAGCCTTACACGTCAAAATAGACGGACTTGCCAAGTATAGCTACAAGGCAAGACGTTTCATGCCCCTCGTGTTTGTTCTGCTTTTGGTAGGCTCCTTTATTTTGCAGAGCTTTACCGCCATTACCTTCACGGAAAAAATCGACGATCCCTTGGCAGAGGTGTTTCCAAAAGACAATACCCTTGCCCTGATTTACAGCACCGCCGACGAAGCAAAAATAGACGAAATCATTCTTGCGCTGGAGCAGGACGGCAGAGTCAAAAGTGTGCTGGGCTATACCAACACTCTGGGCAAAGAAATGAACGCCGGGGAAATGAGTCGGGCTCTCGCTGCTTTGGGAGGGGATCTCCCTTTGGACGAAACGCTTTTGCGTATGCTGTATTATCTGGAAGCGGGCGGCGTGGCGCCTACCGTCACCGCAGGAGAGCTCTTTTCCTTCCTTTTGGAGAAGGTGATCCCTAATCCCCAGCTGAGCGGATATTTAGACCAAAGTGTCCTTGAAAATGCGGCGTATCTGGGAAAATTTACGTCCAAAGAGCTTCTGACAAGGGAAATATCCTCTTCTGAAATGGCAGAATTTCTGGGCGCGGAGCAGGAGGGCTTGGAGCAGCTGTATCTCTACTACTTCATGCAAAACGGTGTGGAAAACAGCGGAGAAATGACTGTTTCCGCCTTCGTGGATTTTCTGCTGAATACAGTCGCAAAGGATGAACTCTACGGTACTATGCTGGATGCCGAGGTGCAAAAAAACCTGACCCGTCTTGAAATATTCACGAAAACAGAAAACCTTGAAACCCAGTACACCGCGGCTGACCTTGCCTCTCTGCTGGGCGAAAGCGAAACCCTTGTCAGAACCGTGTTTTTCCTGAATGGGCTAAAGCAAACCATGTCTCCCGAGGAATTTGTGTCTGCCGTACTCTCAAACGTGCTTTTCACAGGCACTATGGACAAAGAGACCCTTGCGCAGCTCCAGACCCTCCAAAAGGTCATAGACGCCACCAATCATAAAGCTTCCCTGAACTCTGCCGAGATGGCAGCTATTTTGGGCATAGAGCAAGCGCAGGCAGAGCAGCTGTATGTACTTCGTCTGTATCACACCGCCCCCTCCGAGTGGAAGCTGTCTCCCCACCGTTTTATTTCCTTCGTGGCAACAAAAGTGCTGGGCGATCCCGCTTTTGTCGAAATGATTGACCAAAAAACCGCCGCAGACCTGCAAACGGCGCATACTCTGACGTCTGCCGTTCTGTCAGACAAAGCCTACACCAAAGAAGAGATGACCGCCCTCCTTTCCTCCTTTACGGAGGGCGTATCTGCCGAGCAGACAGAGGTGCTGTATCTCCTGTACGGCGGCAGTCAGATCAGCGACGGCAGTACCATGACCGTGGTTTCTCTCTTTGACTTTATTTCCGACAGCTTTCTCCAAGACCCAAGATTTGCAGACCTTTTGGACGAACAGGCGAAAGCGGAGATTTCGGCAGGGAAGGCTAAGCTCAGCGACGCGATTGCCCAGCTGAAAGGGGATACCTACTCGCGGCTTGTGATCACCTCGGATTATCCCGACGAATCCCCCGAAACCCTTACCTTTGTGACAAATCTCGGCGCGCTTTGCGAAAGCCGTCTGGATACCTATTATCTGGTAGGCAATTCGGCAATGGTCAGCGAAATTGAAGAAACCTTCCGTCAAGAATACCTGATGATCACCCTCATCACCGCTCTGTCCGTTTTCGTGGTGGTGCTGTTTGCCTTCCGCCGCCCCATTCTGCCCTTGCTTTTGACCTTGGTGGTGCAATGCGGCGTGTTTATTACGGTAACGGCGCTGGGCATATACAGCGGCTCTATCTTTTATCTTGCCCTTTTGGTGGTGCAAAGCATTCTGATGGGTGCCACCATTGACTACGGTATTGTGTTCTGTAACGCCTATAGAGAGAGCAGACCCCACACCGACGCCTTCGGCGCCTTGCGGAAGGCATACGAAAGCTCTATGCATACCGTTCTGGCATCGGGCTCTATCCTGATCATCGTCGACGCCATACTTGGGATTTTTGCGCCCTCCAAAACCATTTCCCAGGTCTGTACCACCCTGGCAGTGGGCGTGCTGGTTGCCGTTTTGCTGATTTTGTTTTTACTCCCGGGCTTGGTGGTTTGTTGCGACAAATTCATCCATCGGCAGAAACATTCATCTCCCTCGCCATGAAAACGGATTTTCTCTTGCAAGGTCGGCTTCCGCAGAGGCGCAAAAGCTTTGCCCTTGCCTGCGTCACTCTTTGATCCCACAAAATACGAATTCCCAAAAAACCGCTGTCGCAAGTGTAAATTTGCGACAGCTTTTTTGCATTAATAAATAAATATAAATATATTTTCCAAAAGATATTGACATATTGTTAACAAGGGTCTATAATGGGCTTATGGTTGACAGCTTTTGGGCCAAAAAATGAGGCAACGGTTTCCCAAAAATGAGAACGTGGGAGGCCGTTCTTCGCATTTTGCTCTCCTGCGCCCAAAAGCGGTTTTTGCCAAAGGATCTGAAAAAATTTACATAAAGGAGAAATACTATGGAAATGATGCTGCAAACCGTGATTATCGTGTTTATGCTCTTCCTTTGTTCTCTTTGCCTGTTCGCCGTTTTGGTGATCGCAAGAGATATGGTGGCAGAAAGCATGGGAAAGCGTAAAAGCGCTTTTTCCGCAGATGACCCCCAACAAAAAGAGCAAATTATCAAGGAAGTAACGGTGATCAAGGAAGTGCCCGTGGAAAAGGAAGTGCGTGTGGAAGTCCCCGTAGCACCTCCCATGCCCGAACCCGTACCCGTGGTTGCCGCTCCCGTGGTCGTAGAAGAGCCTGCCCCTGCGGTGGAAGAGCCCGTTGAGGTAGAAGAAGTTGAAACGGTGGAAGAAGTGGAAGAGGAAGACCCCAATGCGGTGAAATTCTCCACCACTCAACACACCATGGACACCAAATACGCTATGCTCTCCAAGGAACACAAGAGCTTTTTTGACGCCATCGCCAAACACGCCCTGTCCAAGGAAGGTGCAAAAGCCAACCTGTCCAAAAACTATCACGATTACAAAATCGGTGCCTCCCGCCTGGTCAGAATGTCCATCAAGCGCGGTGAGATCGTATGCGAATTCGTGTTTATCGACCGTGATTTCAAGGATTACGCCAGCCGTGCGGATCTGAAGATCAAAGCGTCTGCCACCACCATTCGCGTTACCGAGCCCTCTGCCGTAGGCGTTGCCAAAGACGGTATTGATCTGGTATACAACCAAATTTTGGAAGAGAAGGAATACAAAAAGCAACTCGCCAGAGAAAAACGCAGAGCCAGACGCCAGGCCCAAAGCGAAAAGAAAGACGAGGTAGGTACAAATGTCTGACGCTGTCAAAACCAAATCTATCTTGGGCGAAACCAAGGGCGAAAAAGCGATTAGCATTACCGCAATCGTTGTGTCTTTGCTCCTGATTCCTATCCTGATTCTGAACATGGTTCTGATTTTGAAAAACGCGATCAACCCAGACAAAGTGCCTTCCATTGGTAAAATGACCCCTTTGATTGTCCTCACCGAGTCCATGGAACCCAAAATTAAGGACGGTGACCTGATCGTAACCAAGATCACCGCCACCGAGGATATTGGAGAAGACGATGTTATCGCATTTTTTGACCCCGCCAGCAAAAACAACAGCGTGGTGACCCACCGCGTCGTCGGCAAATACACCGAGGGCGGAAAAGTCTACTTTGAAACCCAAGGTGACAACAACGATATTGCCGACAAATATGACGTTCCCGCCGACAAGGTCATTGGCGTATGGCACGGTTTCAGACTGCCGCTGCTGGGTCACGTGATGCTGTTCATGCAATCCACATGGGGGCTCATCGTCTGCATCGCCCTTCCCGTTTCTTTGTTTGTCGTTTTGGAAGTTCTCCACAGACGCAAAACGGATAAAGAAAGTAAAGATGACATTGATGCCCTGAAAGCTGAGCTGGAAGCATTAAAGCAAAAACAGGCAGAAAGCCAGAATACCCCCGATGGCGAGTAACTCGCCCCACTCTTTTTGGACCCCACCGAGAGGTTAATATAGAAAATAAAAACAAAAAACAAAAAAGGAGAAACCCCATCATGAAAATCATGAAAAACAAGTTCTTCAAAATCGCATCCCTTATGATCATGCTGTGCCTGATCAGCACCTGTGCCATCGGCACTACCTTTGCGAAATACGTAACAGGCGATACCGCTACCGACTCCGCAAGAGTGGCTAAGTGGGGCGTGAGACTGGAAATGCAAGGAGACGACCTGTTCCGCAACGAATACGCTACCGATGACAGCGCTTATGCAGGCTCTCTGAGCGTAAAATCCAGCAGCACCAGCGAAGACGTTGTTGCTCCCGGCACCAAAGGCTCTACCGTGTTCTCTATCAAAGGCACTCCCGAAGTAGCCGCTAACATCAAAATCGAATTTGACGGTGTAAAAGATATCGTTCTTCCCGCAGGTAACGCAGGTCTGACCGAAGACTATCATCCTCTGGTATTCACTCTGAAACAAACCCACGACTACCAAGGCGAAATGGCTACTCCTACAGTTCTCTTCTCCGGCACTCTTGCGCAAATCGAAGCCGCTCTGGCAAACTTCAGCGCAAACTACGCTCCCAATACCATTTTGGATTCCACCTACGAACTGTCTTGGGAATGGGCATTTGAAAATGCAGGCAAAGATGCAGCAGATACTCTGCTGGGCGACATCATCGCAGGCGAAGCTACCGTTGCAGGCGCTGTGACCGAAGTAGAATACGACCTCTCCATCACCGTTACCCAAATCGACTAATTTGGTTTTATTCCGCTCTACGTACATACTTGACTGACGTTTCATTCGCCTGAAAAAGGCGGAAAGGGGGTGCAAAATGCCTGATTCATTTGTGGATATGCCACGGGAAACAAGAAGACAAAGCAGAAAAGCATGGGTGTGGATCATGCTGATGGTCAACATCGTATTTTTGCTGTTGCTCATGACGCTTGGCATTATTGCACTTCGCGCAGGGAACTACCTTCCCGAAACGGATATCGTATTTATTGTAGGGAAAAAGACCGACGTGGCTGTCGGCGACGGCGAAAAGCCCCGCTGGGAAGCCAACGAAGAAATTACCGTTTTTGAAACCCGTTACGCCAACGGAGATAACCGCATTACCGTGGAATCTTCTGATGGCGAAGCACTCATCGCTCCGGGGACCAATATGGAGTACCAATTCACCATGTGTAACAACAGTAATGTGGCAGTCCTGTATGAGATTGACCTGGATATGCTGGTGAAGCTGGGCGGCGAGGCGCAGGGAAAAGAGCTGGAAGAAGCCCTGCCACTTCAGGTGAGACTCACCACAGGCAGCGGCGAATATCTGATTGGTGAAAAAGACCGTTTTGTCAGACTTTCCGATGCCCTTGTGGTGAAAAAGAGATTGGTGCTGGGGGCAGAGTCCTTCGACACCTTCACGCTGGAGCTGGCGTGGGCATATGAAGGGGATGACCAAAACGATACCCATCTGGGTGACCTTTCGGCAGAAAAAAACTTGACTCTTTCCCTGGATATAGATACCTTTGCCGAAGAACACCCCGACCCCGAGGCTGTGGGCGGTGTGAAAATCGACGCCAAGAAGGAAACCGAAATCGGCGGCAGTATCCGCTGGGTGTGGATGCTCCTGCTGATGATCAACACCGCGGTGATGATCTTCTACGTGTCCTTCCTCATGAACAAACGGCTCCAAAAATGGTAATCCACTACTCACTGAGAAAAATCAGAGGTTTAACATGAAAATTTTGAAAAACAAAAAACTGATCACCGTACTTGCCATGTTGCTTATGGTGGCCACCGTTGTGGGCATGGGTACGATGACCTATTCCAGATACGTGACCTCCAAAGGCATGGATGCTCCCGAAAGCGCAACTGCTGCAAAATGGGGCTATGTGCTTGAATTTGACACCAGCAACCTTTTTGGCCAAGCATACGAAAACGAAGTAGTGGTGGCCACCTCCAATGACGCTTCCCTGGATGTTAAATACAGCGGAAACGATGACGCCAAAATCATCGCTCCCGGCACCAGTGGTTCTCTTGTCATTAAAGTGAGCGGCGTGGCAGAAGTTTTGGCAAAATTCAGCATCGCGGCAGAAGCCACCGACGTGACCCTTTATTTGGACGGTGAGGCCAATCCCTATCGCCCCATTCAATGGAGCTTGAAAACCAAGGTTGGCTCTACTGAAACTCCTGTTGACATTGGCGGCACTTCTTTGGAAAAACTTTTGGCAGCGTTGCCCTCTCAAAATTTGACCGTTCCCGCAGGTAGTGAAATCCCAGAAACCGAATACATCATCTCCTGGTCTTGGGCTATCGGTTCCGAAACCTTAAATGACCCCAACAACCAGAAAGATACTGCTATCGGTATGTTGGCAAAGGGCTACACTATCGCTGAAATTGAAGCGGCTACCGGTTTGAACCTGGATGATGCAAAATCAAGCCAGAACGTACTGGGCATTTCTTTGGATGTCACAGCCACTGTAATGCAGGTTCAAGCCGACGACTAATCTTTACCGTTTCTGCCAATGGCAGAAACAAGCGAAAATCTCCCTCTCTATGATAAAAGGGAGGGAGATTTTCAAAACAAATGATAAATAGATAATACGTTTGTTTTTTTCTGCGAGAGGCAAAAAGCGAAAGCTCTTTTGCCACCGGCAAAAGGAAACAAAACTCCGCTTATATATAATGATGAATGAAAGGAGCAAAGGAATGTCCACCGCCAAAAAAATATTTCGCATCGCTAAAAAAACTGCCTGGGGTATTTTCCTTGGATTTTTTGGTTTAGTTGCAGTGGTGGCTCTTTGGCTTACCATTGAAAAATTCATTATGAAATCGCCCGTTCCCTCAATATTTGGATTTTCAACGTTGACCGTTGAAACAGGAAGTATGCAAAGCATACTGGAGGAAGAGTCAATCGACCCGGGTGATATGATCCTTATTCGCCGACAAAATGAATACAAAGTGGGAGAAGTGATTACTTTTCTCCACGAGGGAGATAAAATTCCCACCACTCACCGCATTATTGGTATGCATGAAGACGGTGGTTTTAAAACCAAGGGAGATGCCAACAACACTTCCGATCCCGAGGGCGTTTCCGAAGATATTATTTTGGGGAAAGTGATATATAAATTTAAAGGCGCAGGTGTGTTTGCCACTTGGGTGCGCACGGAAGGTTGGATCTACATCACCGCTTGTTTTGCCATTTTAGGACTGGGGCTATTTATCCTGTCTTCCGATGAAGACGAGGATGAACCCGAAAAAGATACAGAAACTGCTGAAAGCGAAGGCGTCTCTGACAGCAGCGAAGCAGACCAAAACCAAGACCCAAATACAGAAAACTAAAAACTAAAAATGAACGAAATTTTCAAAACCCCTCCCCAAAAGTAGGGAAAAGAATAGCAAATCAGCTTTTAAAACCGCAAAGAAAGGAGACGAAGACCGTGAAAAAGGCTATGCTGAAAAGCGTGCTGAAAAAGTACGGCGCATCTATTGTTTGCCTTGTGCTTTCCCTCGGAATAGCCCTTGGCGGTACCGTTTCCTATTCCAGATACGTCTCGGGTGAGAAATTTTATGAGCGCCCCGGGGTAGGACTTTTTGCAGGGTCGGGCATTGTCAGCGACGTCAGCGCCCTGACCTTTACCAATCTGGCATTCTGGAATGACCCCAACAATACCGACGATGCGGTGTCCATGAACTCCCTGCGCCACATTACCTTTAAACTGAACAACGCCGAACAGCGACCCGGCGGCAGTTATGCCCCAAGCGAGGTGGCAACGGAATATGCGGTGATGTTTTCCGCGCCTGTTGGCTTTGCCACAAAACTGGCTTTGCAGCTCAAAGACGAAAGCGATACTGCTCTTACCTCTCAGTTCGTGCTGTCGGACTTGCTTGACTTAGTGGATGCGGGCACACCCGACGCCGTGTTTGCCACCACCAATCCCCAATACAACGGCAAGGATTACCTTGGCCCCGACGGGGAAAACTTTATGACCTTTGATGTCCATTACGATGCGGAGAGCGGCAAATATACCGCCACCTCCCGCGGAAAAGAAGGCACGGTCATTACCGTTGAGCCTACCACTGTGAAAAACGTCAGCCACGTGCTGAACTTCCGTCTCTGGGACGTGGAGGACCTGGGAAAAACCGACGTCACCGAAGAGGAAGGCGGCAAGCTGATGCCCCCGATCGTCATGGAATATAAGGCGGATCTGGACTGCTACCGTATTTCCTTTACCAGAAAGGATTTTACTTTCCCCGCAGGCGTGTTTACCGAACGCACCTACGCCCTTTCTCTTGCCCCCACCGACGCTTTGCTGGATGACCAGCTGGGCGGTTACATTATGCAGTATGATCCCGCATCGGGTGAATACGTTCATGCCTCTACCATTGCGCCCAATCAGCCCGTGTTTCTTTCTTCCGTTGTGGAGGTCAGCGAGTACGGCGGTATTCAAGGCAACAGGGAAGTGACCCTGATGGGTAGCATTCCTAAATATAAGGTAGGCGACGAGTCTACCAAAGACAGAGGCACCACCACCCGCGAGTGGGACGTTATCAATGGCGTGACCCTCACTACGGACCCCGTGGTAACTAAGTTAACCGCGCCTGAACACGGCATGACCAATCTGGGCACCACGAACTACTATACCAGAAGCGGTTGGGGGAGGTTTTCCAACAGCACTTCTGCGAGAGGCACCTACGCCATCACCAAGTATATTCAAAAAACAACGACCACAACCTATACCTATAACTTCCGCGTCAGGGAAGTGGGTAAATCAGGCGAAACCTATACGGTCACCGCTGTTTTGCAGGACGGCAAGCTGGTACAGCAAAGCGGTGTGCGCAATACGAATATTACCTATGAATTGCTTGACGTAACGGTAGGCAGTATCACGGAATACAAATACGAAGTGGTGACTGTCTATGAGCGGAGAAATAATACCTCCTCTGCCTGGTATATTACCAACGCCAGCGATTTCAGCAGCTTGAGTGACTCTATGCGTCCTGCCGACCCTGACGTGGTTACCGTTCCTCCCGTGGAATCCCCTCATGTGTATCTGGATAACCAAACCCCCGAATCCAACGGCAAAACGGCTCTTGAAAACTTCCTTGCCACAAGCGAGGTGCAGACCTTCTTATCACAGCTGCAAGCCGATGCAGAGGCGAAAAATCCCCCTGTGCAAAGCTTCACTCGCACCCTTACCTATACCTCCCGCATGGTGGAGGTGACCCCTACCGCTATTTATAACGCGGACGAAAATATTGCTACTAACCCGTTTCAAACCCATTTGCCTTCGGGTATTCAGAAATATTTCGTATCCACCTCGTTTTCCAAAAACTATCCCGTATTCGTGCAGATGTTTATTCGCCAGATACAAGACTAAACCCACCCCCAATTTTACAGAAAGGACGGCAGAGCGATGCGACGTATGTTTCGGTCTAAAAGCTTTATTCTGATGCTTATCTTCCTCTTTGTCACGGTCAGTTGCTTTGCCGTGTCCACTCTGGCAAGATACGTTGGCACCTTCGACGTGCCCTTTGAAGATCAGCCAGCCATTGATTTTTCCGTGCACTCGGTGTTCGTAGTGAAAAACCAGATTGAGCTGTTCGCCGCCATTAACCAGGGCTATTCCTACATACAGATCAGCAATGACCTGAAAAACCCCTTCGTCATTACCGACTCTCCCAAAAATCTGACCACAGACCTGATTTTGGACCTCAACGGCATAGAGCTGTACCGCCACGGCACAGACCCCGTATTCGTCATTGAAGACGGGGTCCGTCTCACCATCACCGACACATCCGAAACCCAGCGCGGATGCCTGTATAACCCTACGGGCTCTGTGATCAAAATTTCGGGCGGTACCCTCACCGTTGCCTCGGGTAAGTTTGAATGCGGCCCCCGCTATTCCGAATACTATTCCTACAACAACCATATTCTCTCTGCCAATTCTCATAAGCGTACCCTGATCAGAGAGCAGGCGTTTCCCGTGCAGTTTGTGCGCAACACAAACCTTCTTGCGCAGGGAGAAGCTCCTGCGGCAGAGACGGTGTACGCCCCCATTATCGTGGTGTACAATACCAGCTTCGACGGCAATATCCACCACCACGGCAATATGTATTTTGACTATGACTATGAAAACGATGAGGACGGCGCGCTCCCCGTATCCGGCGCCGCACCTTATGAAAAGCATACCATTCGCCCCGACACCTACTGCTACTATACCACAAACGAAGACGATTCCTACATGATGATGATGGGAGATGCCGACAAAGCCAGCTGGTATTATTCCTATTACGTCAACAAATCCGACTTTACCTATTACAGCAACGTCCTTTCCCCCTCCGACAATGAGGACGATTTCGTTGCCGTCACCATTTACGGCTACGAAGACGTGATTCTGAATGCCGAAACCCATATTGATAAAGAAACGGGCATCCCCGTAACATCCACCGATATCGATAACGACCGCAACGACTTTTACGCCGCTATTAAAATGAGCGGCGGTACCATGGACATTCGCTTCGGTCACTTCTTTAACTACTTTGGCGTGGATACCACCGCTTGTATTGACATGATGGGCGGTAAGCTGTCCATTAAAAAGGGGTCTTTCTCTACCCGTGTGCCCAACTCCTTTGAACACGTGCACCATGACGTAGACGCCAAGGAAGACGACCATCTCGCCTTTGACAGAACCGAGTATTTTAACAATTTCTATTGGTATAAATACTGGGATGACCACGGTACCCTTGACGATCTCCCCGGAGCGCGCGCCCATAAGGGGGCAGGGTTCTGCATTCTTACCAGCAGAAATGCGGAAATTGACATTGGTAGCGGAGATTTCTACTCCACCAACAACAACCTGATCCATATGCAAAACGGTACCCTCAACATCGGCGGCGGTACCTTTACCAAGCAAAACACCATTCAGCTGGACACACAGCGCCACAGAGACACCGCCATTTTTATGCACGACGGGCTCTTAAATATCGGTCATGCAAAATACTATATTTACGGTGACTATTCCAGAGCCATCCGTATGATGGACGGAGAGCTGAACGTCACAGGCGCGGAATGCGAGATTCACGGCGACTACACCTTTGCGGTGTATTCCAATATTCCCGAAGACGATAAGCTCAACCTTACCGACGTAAAATTCACCCTTAACGCCCGCACGGAGGACGGCAGACTCACAGGCATTTATTCTGCTCCTGCCTACGAAGGCGCACCCGTGGGGACGGTGAACGTATTCACCACGGAGGGCGAGCAGTCCTTTATCAAAATTAACGGTCGCTGGTCGGTGGGCATTTACGCCGACGGCGGTAAAGTGTACTCCGAAGGGTGCGACTATACCGTCACAGGCAGATCCTCTGCGGGGGTATACATCAACGAAGGGGAAGTCACCTTTGACAGCGGTACCATTCAAATGGACAGCGACATCGGTTGCTATGGCATCTATGCCATTTCCAAAGACCCCGATGTCCCCGTTCGCGTAACCCTGAACCACACCACCATTGACGTTGGCTACGTATTTGCCGACGAAAATACCCCTCCCCCCCATACCGTTTTTGACGACAACAACGGCGCAGGCGCCACCGCCAGTGTGGGCGTGTTCCTGGGGTCTGCCAATGAAAACAGTCTGGTTACGCTCAACAATACAAACATTCAGTCCTACGAGGTGGGCGTTGCCGTATCGGGCGGTCACGTAGAACTGACGGATACCGACGATACCCCCAACCACATCAAAACCGACCGCGCCTCTGCTATTGCCGTATCGGGCGGAAACCTGACCCTTGGCGGCAACTACAACATCATGTCCTTCAACACCACGGACAATGACTACAAAAACTCCTATGAACTGACCGTCCCGCTCCTTTATGAGGAAAACGGTATCTACGACATCAGAGCGGTGCATTACCCCAACACCGACGGCGTGTACGTGTCGGGTGGGCAGCTGGAGGTCACGGGTAACCTGAATCTGGTTCACAGAGGTCTTGAGAACAGCACGCTGGACAGCAGAGAAGAAGACGGCGCGTCGGAAACCTACGTTTTCTCCTCTCTCAAAGTCACCAGCTACGCCGTACGCGTGGTGGGCGGTAACGCCACCATGTATAAGGGCAGTATCCGCGCCCTTGCGGGTGGAGGCATCTGCTGTACGGGCGGTAACCTGACCATGGGCAGACAGGATAAACAGGCGGGTGACGGTATTACCGTGCATACCGAAGGCAATACCTACGGCGACAAGTATTTCTCCCTTGGCTACTCCATCGGCGGTAGCTGGCATAACTACAAGAGCATCACGGGCGGGCACGCCATTGAGCTCAACGGCGGTAATATTGATATCTACTACGGTACCTATACCGCGGAATTCGGCAACGGCGTTGCCGCCAACAGTAACGGTACCATTACCCTTTGGGATGGCGAGTTCTACGGCTATCACGGAAACAAAAGCAGTGAAACCATGACAGGCCCCTCTGCGCACTATGGGCTGAAGGTCATCGGCGGTGCCAACGTCATCATTTACGGCGGCATCTTTGACGGCGGTAACGGCGGCGCGTTTATTACGGGTATTGATAACTATGAGCCCGGTGAGACGGTCACCGTGGAAGAGGGGATGAACCGCGCTAACGTGCTGGTGTATGCAGGTACCTTTGGTGTCAAGGGATATACCGACTCCTTTAACGTCTACGACTATTCTCACGTGGTGCTTGGTGCTTACGGCGCAGGACAGTATGCAAATGCCGCAGAGCATAAAAACGCCATTGTCATGAACGCCTCCTCTGCTACTCTTGCGGCAAACAGACTGACGCAGAATGCAGGAAACTTCGTGGGCTCTACCGTTGATATTTACTACGGTACCTACAACAGAGGTAGCTATGGGGGCGCGTACAACGACGGTTGCGCTGTCATCACCGCATATAATACAGCCAATAGCGTAGATTATACCGACATCGGCGGTCAGGTCACCACCTACGCCAACAACACAACTCCCGTCTATTACACTCCATAACATAATCCATCCTCAGCGTTTTGCTCCCAAAGGCATTCGCTTGGGATGGATTTTTTGTTGGTAGACGGTTTTGAAAAAATGCCTTTCTCCGAAAGGAAGGTGGCTTGCGTAGCAAGACGGAAGGAGAATGCGGCAGTATTCTATTCCTATTTTGCGGTTTTTTGCCTTTTCTCTTCATCCCAAAGCGCATCAAATTCCCTCAAAAACAGATTATTTTTTCTTTTTTCGCGAAAGGTATTGACATTCTTTTTCTTTTTGCTATAATGGGGGTGATTTTGGCGAAAGCCGAAAGCGACTCTTGATTTTTTGGGGCCGGAAGCCCTCGTTTGTATGCGTGCTTTTTGCGAAAAAACTGTCTTTTTTCGCTTGGCGCAATAGGTACACGGTTATGTTTGGTATTCGATTTGTTTGGGAAAAACTGAAGGGAAGCCGTTGGATGGTGATTGTAGGTCTTTGCATCACCGTTATTTCCGCGCTTTCCGCTTTGGTGGTTCCCGTTTTGTCAAAACTCCTGGTAGACGATGCAATCCGCGGCGGGAAAATGGAATGGGTATTGCCCTTGGTTGGCCTGATGGTGGGAACGATGCTCGTGCGAGGGGTTCTTTTTATTCTAAAGGTATATCTTTTGGAGGTGTCCTCCCAGAACCTGATGATTTCGGTGCGCCGTTCTATGTTCGACAATCTGCAACACCAGGAAATGCGCTTTTTTGACCGTATGCGCTCGGGCGACATTATCACCCGCACCTTAAACGACTTAAACTTCCTGCGGCATTTTGTGGCATACGTGGACTATACCGCCATAGACACGGTGGTGTTTGTGGTGGCGTCTCTTATTTTGCTCTTTAATGTGAGCTGGCAGCTGAGCCTGGCGCTACTCTGCGTGTTTCCCGCTCTGATTGTCACCTCGCTGCTGTATAGCCGAAAGGTGCGCCCCCTCTACCGCATCAACCGTGAAAATCTCTCGCATCTCAACCACGGCGCCACCGAAAACATCGACGGCAACCGCGTGGTGAAAGCCTTTTCCAGAGAAGAATACGAAAAAGAGAAGTTTGATAAGCTGAGCCAAGAGTATAAAAAAGGCCATATGCGCGCCGCCATTGCCAACCTGAAGCTGGCGCCGCTGATGAGCTTTTTCTCCCAGTCCATTACCGTGATTGCCATGCTGGTGGGCGGTATTCTTGCCATCAAAAACGATAGCTTTACCGTGGGTACTCTCACCCTCTTTATTTCCACAGGCGGCATTCTTTCCGCCAATATTCTGAATATCCCCTCGCTGATCAACGATTTTCACCAGTTCCATATTTCTGCCCAGAAGGTGGTGGAAATCTGCGAGGCTTCTCCTTTGATTTTGGACCGCCACGATGCGGTGTCCTTGCCCGAAGGCAAACGGCTGGAAGGGGAAATCGAATTTCGTGACGTGTCCTTTGCCTATACCAAGGGCGGACCAAAGATTTTGGACGGCGTGTCCTTTACCCTTAAAAAAGGCGAAACGCTCGCCATCATGGGGCCAACGGGTAGCGGCAAAACCACCCTTATCAACCTGCTGGTGCGTTTTTATGACGTCACAGGCGGGCAAATTTTGCTGGACGGCGTGGATATTCGCCACCGCACCCTGGAAGACATCCACCGCTCCGTGGGCATCGCCACCCAGGACGTATTTCTCTTTTCCGACACAGTCGACGGCAACATTGCCTTTGCCGACGTGAGCATGAGCGAAGAAAAAGTCCATACCTACGCTACCCTTGCGGCGGCAGACGGCTTTATCCGTGAAATGGAAGACGGCTACGAAACCATCGTGGGTGAAAGAGGCGTGGGGCTGTCGGGCGGGCAAAGGCAAAGAGTGGCGCTGGCAAGAGCCCTTGCCGCAGAGCCCTCTGTGTTGGTGCTGGACGATACCACCTCTGCGGTGGATATGGAAACCGAAAAATACATTCAGTCCTCTCTTAGAAATCTCCCCTTTTCCTGCACCAAGATCATTATTGCCCAGCGCATTTCTTCCGTGCGCCATGCGGATAAGATCATGATTTTGGAAGACGGTAAAATTGACCTTGGCACCCACGAATCTCTCGCCCGCAAAAACGCCTACTACAGAGAGGTTTGTGATCTACAGGACGTGGCAAATCTGCCCCCCTTTGAAGGAGGTGAAGCGCTGTGAGCCGTAACCGTTACGACATAGACGAAACCTTAGAAAGAAAAATGGACTTTTCAAAGCTTGGTCGCATGGGGAAGTATATCCGTCCCCATATCAAGCTGATGCTATTGGCCTTGGTGCTGATACTGGTGTCCTCTCTTCTGGGGCTTTTGGTCCCCTCCGTTTTGCAGCTGGTCATTGACCGGGTCATTCCCGCCAAAGACATCCCCCGCCTGATTCGGCTCACCGTCTTTACGGTGCTGTGCATCGTTGTCTCTGCTCTCCTGGGTACTCTGCGCAACGTCATCATGGCGAGAGTGGGGCAAGAGGTGGTTTACAGCATTCGCCGAGACCTGTTTGCTCATTTGCAGAAGCTCCCCTTTAACTACTACGATAGCCGTCCCCACGGCAAAATCCTGGTGCGCGTGGTCAACTATGTCAACGCCGTGTCGGACACCATGACCAACGGCCTGCTTACCGCCATTATGGGTCTGCTCAACATCTTCTTTATCACGGGCTTTATGTTTGCCCTTGACGTGCGCCTGACTCTCTATGTGCTGACGGGCATTCCCGTTTTGGTGGGCATTACCCTCATCATTAAAAAATACCAAAAACGCTTTAACTTTATCTCCAACAATAAATCCTCCAATCTGACCGCCTACGTGTGTGAGTCCATCTCGGGGGTAAAGGTGACCCAAACCTTCCACCGCCAAGAGGAAAACATGAACATTTTCATGCGCCTGAGCCAAGCCCTCCATCGCGCATGGATGAACATGGCAATGACCAACAACGCCATGTGGCCCGTGACCCAACTGCTTAAACAAATCGCCGTTGGCATCGTCTATGTGGCAGGCGCGTTGCTTATCGGCGGAGGCGGCGCGGTAGAAGTGGGTGTCATGATTGCCATGGGTACCTATGCAGGTAACCTTTGGCAGCCCTTTATCACCCTCGCCAATATCTACACCAACTTTATCACCACCCTTTCCTATCTGGAGCGCATTTTCCAAACCATGGATGAGCCCGTTGAGCCTGAAAGGCCAGATGCGATAGAGTGGAAATCTCCCAAAGGGGAAGTGGAATTTCGCGACGTGACCTTTGCCTACGAACCCAACAGCACCGTCCTTTCCCACATGAGCTTCCATGTGGAAGCGGGGAAATCCGTGGCGCTTGTGGGGGAAACGGGGTCGGGTAAGTCCACCGTCGTCAGCCTCATCAGCCGCTTCTATCCTGTAGAAGACGGGCATATTTTCCTTGACGGCCAGGACCTTAACGCCTTTACCCTGCAATCTCTTCGCCAAGGCATGGGGGTCATGCTCCAGGACAGCTTCATTTTCTCGGGCACCATTATGGACAATATCCGCTACGGCAGACTGGACGCCACCGACGAGGAAGTCAGAGCCGCCGCAAAAGCGGTCTGCGCAGACGCCTTCATTTCCGCCATGCCGGAGGGGTATATGACCGAGGTCAACGAGCGGGGCGGTATGCTCTCCCAAGGGCAAAAGCAACTGATTTCCTTTGCCCGCACCCTCCTTGCCGACCCTGCCATTCTCATTTTGGACGAAGCCACCTCTTCTATTGACGCCAAAACCGAAAAACTGCTCCAAAAAGGCATTGACACATTGCTGAAGGGCAGAACCTCCTTTATCATTGCCCACCGCCTTTCCACCATTCGCCGTTGCGACACCATCTACTATTTGGAAAAAGGCAAAATTCTGGAAAGCGGCACCCACGACGAGCTGATGGCTCTGCAGGGCAACTACCACCGTCTGGTCACCGTGCAAGCCACCGACGGCATAGCCCCCCAAATAGAAAAAGAGGTATCTTGCGTATAAAAGCCCCCGTTCCCATAGCACAACGGAGTTGTCGCATTTCTCAGAACAATTCAAACCACTATAACAAACAAAAGAGCAAGGATAAAAGGATATATAAAACCTTCTATTCTTGCTCTTGTTTTTTCTGTCGATATATTCATCTTTCGTGAAATTTGTTCACGAAAGATGAATGCGATATACTCGCAATTTGCTTTGCAAATTTATGCTCGTGCGATATATTGTCGCAGCTTGTTGTGCAAGCAATGCTCCAATGCGATATGATACAAATCCCTTCGTTTTAGCATATCTCGCCTGCGGCGAGTATGTTAAAACATATCGCTTGCGAAAGCAAATATCGCTCCCGAAGGGAATATTTGCTATTCGTCGGGCGAACACGACGAATAACGCAAGATACCGCAAAGCAGTATGCGCAAATCCAAAAAGGGATTTATATCGCTGCGTGATTGCCCTTTAAGGGTATCACGCATTATCCTTCAGGGGTTTCCGTATCAAAGGTCAACCATTCATAGGCGGGGTCCTCTGCCAGCCCTTCGGGCAGAATGGGGGCTTCAAGGGCTTCGGGATAGGTGATGCTTGCCAAAAGAGTCACCGTCATGCCGTTCGACATCGTCAGATGTACCGTACCTTGGGAAACACCCGTTTCGTCGGTGGAAAGTGTCACGCTTGCCGTGGCGCCGCTCAGCTCTTCGGGAATATCCAAACCCATGTCCCAACGCTCTGCCAGCTGTTTCAGACCGTCAACGTCGCATTCCACCAGGTATTTCCCTTCTATGTCGCCAGCTTTCAGCGACAGGGCAAAGCGGTCAACGTCTCCTGCGCTCACGTAAACAGTCGGCGTGGTGGACGAGGATTTCATGGGCAGGGGAGAGAAGCTTTGGCTCATATCCATGTTGAGCATATGGGAGATGACCGTTTCCATATGCTGCAAAGCATCCTGTTTGGACAGCTTTACAGAGACGGTTTTGGTGGCGTTTCCAAGCGTTATGCCTGCCATATATTTTGTCGATACATCTGTTTTGATATAGACGTTTTCACCGTCTATGTAGAGTGTGCTTTCGCATACCGTAGACAGCACCACCGCCAGCGCAGGCGTATCGGGGGAGAACAGCAGATTGCCGTTCATCATAGAAGGATATTTGATGCGCAAGCTGAGTGCTACCACCTCTTTATCGGTGAGAAGGGTATAGGTGATATCGTCCATTTGCACCTTGCCCACAATCGGCAAGGTCATGGACAGCGCCAGTTGCCCTTCGGCTTGGTAGTAACCGTATTCTCCCAGCTTTTCAAAGGCATCCGCCAAGGCTTTTGCCGCATCCAGCTCCACCTCCACGGGCGCATGAACGGTGGCGGCCTCGCTCTTGTCATGCTTGTGGGTAAAGGTGAATTCTAAAGAGAATTGCACAGCGGTGTCTTCTACCGTGAGGGCGCAGTCAACAAGAAACAGGGAAAGTCCTTCCTCCGTGGGCATCAGCACACCGCTGACAGCTCCCACTTCGGGGATGGAAATGCTGAAATGCAAATTGCCTTCCTCATCAAAATACACGCCGTCGGGAGAGGTGGGTTGATTGGACACCTCAGGCGTAAGAAGTGTATTTGCCACAGGGGTAGGATTGTTGGAAAATTCGGGATTGAGCAAACCGCCGTTTTCTTTTCCTTCCATCAGAGAAGAGAACAGCTCTTCTATCACGGTTTCCAGCTCATCCGCAGGCATAGAAAGCTTTATATCTCCCAAACGAAGTACGGCTTCTCCGTTCACTTCGCCGTAAAACAGCTTCAGGGTCTTAGAGCCGTCTTTTGCCGTAAGAGTAGCGGAAATCCGAGTTTTACCGCCTGCCAGGGCAGGGGACCTTTCGCTTTGGTCAAGGGTCAGCGTATAGTCGCCGTCTCCTGCGATGCTGACGTCACCTTCCCCTGCAACACCCACGAATCCGCTTTCCAGCAGCAGAAGTTTGCCCAGCAAAAGCGAGGATTCGTTTAGAAGGGTTTCGGTGTTTGGCGCATCGGGCGATACAAAGTCTTCTTCTAAGGTAATCGTGACGGTATGCTCGGTCAGGCTGTCTTTTGCCTCGATAGAATTGATGGCGTAGCCATTTTCTGCAGGTAATAATACAACCGTGGCATCCGTTTGACTGTTGCTGAATCCAAAATGGGAAATATCTGCCCGAAGGTCTGCAGAGTCGGTCAGATTCAGCTTAGGCAAAACGTGGTCAAGCCAGTCTGCCACAGCCCCTTGTAGCTCTGTCGCGCCTTCGTCGGTAAACCGCAAACCGTATCCAAGACCGTCACCAAAGAGATGGGCTTCCTGTCTGAGTCCGTCCTCCGCGTAGTAGAGCCATCCGTCTCCCGTGGATCGGGCAAGAATCAGTTGACCGTCTTTGGTATACGCCAAAAAGGACAGTTCGCCCTGTTTCGACGCCACCTGAAAACGGTATGCGCGCCCCATAGAAAGGGATTCCCACAGCCATTCCGAAACGGTTTTGGTGGGCGGTGGTGGCGTGGTGGTAGTGGTAGTGGTGGTGGCGGGAGGCGGTGGGTTGGTGGTCGTGGTGTCCTTTTCTTTGCATCCCCAAAGGGCGCACAGCAAAACCAGACACAGCAAAACAAGTGATAAAAAGCGAGCTTTCATAGGCTACCTTTCTTTTTGTATACAGGAATCGTTCTATGTAAAAATATATTTTCTATTACAAGTGTATATTGTTTTTTTTATTTTGTCAAGTCCCATTTATCAACGGAAAAGGCAATTTTTTGTGAACAAACCAAAGCCAAAACAAAGGAAAAACAGGAAAAAGTTGCAAAATGCCAAAAAATGTGCTACAATTAATCCATCAAAACAAAGGAAAAAATCATCATGCTGTTTGAAAAAACCATTTTGAACCTATACAAATCCCAGCTCCACGCCCGCTGTGACGACACGGGTCTGCTTCGCTACTATTCCCACGAGGACTTCTCGGGGCTTTCCTGCACCCCTTATCCCTTCCGCTCCTCTTTAGGGCACCGTCTTTCGGGATATTTTTACGCCTATGAGAATCCCATTCCCCACCGCCTCGTGGTGTTTGACCACGGCTTTGGCGGCGGTCACCGCTCTTATATGAAAGAAATTGAAAAGCTCTGCCGCGCAGGCTTTCGTGTGTTTGCCTATGACCACACGGGATGCATGACCTCCGAAGGAGAAGGAGCAAGAGGCTTTTCCCAGTCTCTTCGTGACCTGGACGATTGCCTGCAAACCCTCAAAGCCGACCCAGCCGTCTGCACCGATGATATCAGCGTCATGGGGCATAGCTGGGGCGGATACGCCACCCTGAATATTGCCTCTCGCCATCCCGACGTCAAGCGGGTGGTGGTGCTTTCGGGCTTTGTGTCGGTAAAAAAGATGGTGGAGCAGAATTTTGCAGGACTTTTGAAGGGCTATCAAAAAGCCGTCATGGCGCTGGAAAGAGAAACCAACCCCGATTACGTAGATGCCGACGGCGTTGCCACTCTTTCTGCCGCAGACACAAAAGCCTTGCTCATCTATGACGAAGGCGACCCGCTGGTGAAAAAATCCCCCCACTATATAGCCTTGCAAGAGGGGCTCAAAGGAAAAGAAAACGTCACCCTTCTTCTCACAGAAGGCAAAGCCCATAATCCCAACTACACCAAAGAGGCGGTAGTCCAACTCGCCGCTCTGCAAAAAGCGCTAAAAAAGACGAAAAACCTAAAAACCCCCGCCCAAAAGACCGCATTCAGAGACTCTTTTGACTGGGAGAAAATCACCGAGCAGGACGAAGCCCTGTGGGCAGAGATTCTCCGTTTTCTCAAATAAAAAAGAAAAGTGGCTGTCACAGTGTGACAGCCACAGTTTTTTGAGAAAAATATCCGTTTTCTTTTGGGTGGATTAGAAATCGTGTTTTGCTGCCAGCTTTGCGGGAGGATCATACAGTAAGCGCAAAACGGGAAGCATAGAGAACAGCAAGCGAATCACCAAAATGGCAAGCAAGGTCAAAGCCGCCGCAGACAAGGGGAAAATCATGAAAAAGTCAATGGCTTGGGCTTGGCTGAGCAAATTGACGGTAGCCCACGAGAGCAACACGGTGGGCAGGGCGTATTTCAAGGTCACGGTAATGCTTTCCACCGCAAACACAAACAGCAAATTGGGCTTGGGAATCCCCAATAAGCGGTATACCGCCACCACGTCCATATGCTCGTTGATTTTGGAGCGTTGCATCAGATACAGCATCACGAGAGACAGCAAAAATACCGCCGCTGTAACGATGGTTCTGGAGTCCGCTTTCACACTGGTTTCCGCCACGTATTCTGCGTAAGCCTCTGCCCAGTGGTCGGTGTAGCGTACTTCGATCATCCCTTCCAGCTCATCGGGCATACTGTTTTTCAGATACCGAATCACCGCTTCTTTGTCCGCGCACCAGATAAAGGTGGTCTTTGCGCCGTTGGTCAACGTATTGACGTACATTTCGTCCACCAGCTCATCCGCCACCACGTATTTGGCAGTAATCCCATGTCCCACGTCTACAGGCGCATCCATGATCATCAGGTTTTTGCTCGGTTGGCCAAAAGACCTGATTTTTCCCACCATCACGGTGTAGGTCATGCCCGCATTGTCCGCCAGAACGATGCACTGGTCAGGGGCAAGGGTATCCAACTTGTCATAGCCCGTAATGGCGCAAAATTCAGAAAACCGCATCAGGTCAATGCCACTGGGGGTTTGGGACAGCAATGCCTCCGTGGACAGATACATAGCAGGCTCGCCCGAGTCGCAAATGCCTACGATAGTGGGAGAAAAGGTGGATTTACTGCTGGATACAAGTTGTTTACCGAGAAAATAGTCTCTGTTTGGGATAATGTTCTGCAAAATACCGCTGTCTGAAAGATAGGTATCCAAAAGCCAACGGTCCACCACGATTTCATCCGAGCGTTGGGGCATTCTGCCGAGGATCAGGGCAGAAGGGTCAAGACGGCTGATGTGGGTGTAGTTGAGAAACTGCATTTTCATCGACAGCTCGCCCAGCTGGGGCACGGTATCGTCTTTATAAATATAATACCGCCCGCCGCCGCTGTTTGTCACGTAGTCGAAATCAGGCACCGCCTCTTTAAGGGACTGCATATAGGTGTCTATGTAGGGAGAAAGAGACCAAACTTCTCTTGGCAGGTCCTCTCCGCGCAAAAATTCCAGTTCCAGCACGTGGGAGTCGGTTTTGATAAAGTTTTCGGGGTTTACGTGGGAGAGGGTGATTATATCCGCCACAGATAACGAAAGCATGGCAGACAGCAGTACCACAAACACCAGCATCCCCACCTTGCCCAGACGACGGCTGGACACAAGGGACTTTGCCTCGCGCAGTAAAAACCGAATACCCAGCCCCTTGCCTTTTTGGGCGTGGGGGTCTTTTGAGGGGGCGGGGAACAAGCTTTCCTCCTCTTTTCCCGCAAAGCTGTCTTCTGTCATCACAGGCCGTTTGCCTTCGATAAGCGTGGGGGGAGTGGCGGCTTCAGAGCAAAGCACCACCCGTCTGTCGTCGGTTTTGATAATGATGCGGTCTTTTTCCCGAATCACCGTCAGAGAAATAGGCGGAGCCCCTTCTTGGCTCAGAAGGCGAAGAGAAACCCCGTCCCCCTCTGCCCGGCTTTCCGCATATTCCTCGCTGTATACAGCGCCCTTCACGCCGCCGTGTATCACGCCTCTGTTCCATTCGGTTACGTCATCTGTAATGCGTCCGTCCTCAATTTTGATAATACGGTCGGCAAAAAAGCGGGCAATACGCTCTTCGTGGGTCACCATCACCACCAGACTGTCTTTGGACAGCTTTTTCAGAATGGAACAAATGAAGTCGGATCGTAGCCA
>JAZOBX010000338.1:0-16148 GCA_045596205.1 Eubacteriales bacterium
TGGCTACGATCCGACTTCCACAATGCCCATGATAAAGCCAATGCAAAGACCGTAAATCAAGCTTTTGGGAGTGCTTCGGCTGACGGCGGCGGATTTTTCATCCCCCATATTGTTGACGGTGGGGTTTTTGATATCGGTGTCAATGGAGTAGGCAATATGCCCGACCGCCGCAAAAGCAACCGCAAGCGTACCGAGAAGAATCTGCCATGCGGGATAAATGAAAAGCGAAATGACGGCAGTGACTGCCAATGCGCCAAAGGTAAATACGGCGTTAAAGCAAAATTTAACGAAAATCTGGGTGTAATAATCAACGGGGATGATTTTTGAGGTATAGAAATTATCACCGTCACGGGAGATGGCGGAGGCGGAGGAAATGTTGGAGAGCATTGCCAGAATCGCCACCACCATCAGATGCGCCCCCGCGATCATATTCACCCCTGCTTGGTTAACGGTGATAGACATCAGCAGTTTATCGTAAGAAAAAACGATAAAGGGCATGAGCAGCGTAAAGAGAAAATACTCAAACACATCCGAAGGAGATCTGAAAACGCAGTACAGCTCTTTTAAAAACAGGCTGGTAAACACACCTCTCTTTTTCATCTTCTCCGTTTTCCCTTTTTTAGGCTTGGAGCGTACGGTGTTTTCAATGCTGGACATGGCGGTTTTGAAGAAAAAGTAGCGCGTCAGCAGGACCGTCAGGGCAAAAATCGCAAGCGAGCAAGCCATCACAACGGGGAATATATACCATTTTGCGGGAAGAGTCATGGCTCTGGCAAGAGCATAATAAATGGGAATCCTTTTGCCAAAACTGAGTATTTTTTCGTTGATCTCACGCACGGTTTCATACTGCTTTTCGGCAATGTCAAAGCCGGACGCAATACCGCCGATAAAGCTGACGTATGCCCAAAGCACCGCCGCCACCAAGGAGAAGATCACGATAATGGACAGAACGGTGTGTTTTTTCAAAAAGCGGATCACTGCCATCAGCGGGATGCTGATAAAGGCGGCAATCACAATAGGCAAAATGGGCAAAACAAAAAGCAAAGGAAGAATGGCAACGTAATAATTTGCGCCAAAGTCTGAATAGGAGCCGAGCACGAAAAACAAGGGAACGGAAATGCTCAGATTGACCATAAATTCATTGACGTAAATCAAAAGGATTTTGGAAATAAAAAGCTGGTTGGGAGTCGCGGGCAAGCACATGAGCATTTCGTTATCCCGCGAAAGATACAGCGTGCTGACCACGTTGCCCGTGGCAAAAATCAGTGAAACAAGCTGTGTCAAAAGCAATACGAGCGCCAGAAGCTCCTGGCTAATGGAAAAACCGAGAACAAAGATTTTAGAAAGACCGAAGCTCAGCGCCAATGATGCCAGAATCATCAGCACCAACGACTTGACGATGGCGGTGAGCATGGCTTTGGGGTTGACGGTTTTTAAAATATCGCTCTTGTTGTCCATTTGCAGCTTGAATAGCATCAGGACTTTTTTCATTGGTCCTCCTCGCCGATTACGGAAACGAAAATCTCTTCCAGAGACTGTCCCTTGGCTCTGATTTCAGCTAAATCATAGATGCCCTGCAATCTGCCTTTATTGATAATACAGCATCGGTCGCAGAGATTTTCCACAACGTCAAGAATGTGAGAGCTGAAAAACACGGTATTGCCTTCTGCGGCGTGCTGCTTCATGACCTTTTTCAGCTGATAGGAGCTTTGCGGATCAAGACCTGTCAGGGGCTCGTCAAGCACCCACAGCTTGGGATTATGTACCAATGCGCCAATCACGGAAATTTTCTGCTTCATACCGTGGGAATAGCTTTTGATGGGGCGGTCAAAGGCATCGCGGAGCTTAAACACGTCCAAAAGGCGGGCTACGCGTTCTGCCGCCTCCGCTGGATTGGCGCGGTAAAGATTGATCATGTGGGTCACGTATTCCCGTCCGGTCAGGCGTTCAAAAACGGCATGGTTGTCGGACACGTATCCGATTTTCATTTTTGCTTCCAGAGGAGCAGTTTTAATGGAAACGCCGTCAATGAGAATATCACCTTGCTGGAAGGGATAAATGCCCACCAGACTTTTGATGGTGGTACTTTTCCCTGCGCCGTTGGGGCCAAGGAAGCCGTAGATCTCCCCTGCTTTCAGGGAAATGGAGAGGTCGTCAACCGCTTTGACGGTGGATTCTCCGTAGCGTTTCGTCAGATTTTTTATTTCAAGCATAATCTATTTATATGGCTCCTTCACACGGTTATTCAATAAACTGCTTCGGGCGACGGGAGGTTTTGTGGGTGATCTTTTCATACAGATCAATGGATGAGCTCCGAAGCGCCAGGTGATCGTCTTCCATCTTATAGAAAAATCTCACAAGCAAAAAGAAAAGCAAGCACAGCAAGGAGAACATGACGTAAATGATCCCGACAATAATGGGATTGAAGGAAAAACGTCCGAACTTGATCACGTAATGTCTCGCAAATTCCAAGAAGGGGAAGAAATCGGTGGCAATCTTAAAGTCAAACATATAGAAATAGTTGACGGTTTCTTTGGTGATGTCAGAGTAGCCGTTAAGAAGCACACCGCCCACAAATACGCAAAAGAAATAGATCGTAAAGCCCAAAAAAGCATATTTCAGGCTCTTGAAGTCAAGGCGGGGGAATATGCGCAGTCCCATGACCGCGGCAGGAACGAGCACGACCATGGTATGCTCAATTAAAAAGTGCGTATTCCAAAAGCTGAAAGCGCCAACGGAAAAGTCAGGCATCAGTATGGCGATCAAGGCGCCGACGGTATTGGCAATAAAGGCAAAGTGGAACATTTTCTTCCATTTCATCGTTAAGGCGATCAGATAGAAGTATGCCGCAATGTTACAAAGGTGGAAGGGCAAGCGCTTGATGTTGATGCCCATCAAAAAGAAGGAATTGCGGGTATAGAAGAAAAGCAACGCCAAAAACATACACAGCGCCAGGCGTTCTGACCTGCTTTTGAATCTGAGGGCGTAGTAGAACCCCAGACAAGCGATCAAAGTGACGGCGATCCAAGCCAAGTGAAAGGGACCGTAGGTGGGTTCGATCAAGGAGTTGTAGCCAAACAGGGATTGGGGAATATACGGGGGCATGGACAAGAGCACCACGGCGGGCATCCCCAAAAGAAAGCCTATCACTTCTTTTTTGTCTTTGAGACGAATGACGTGCTTTTGTCCTGCTTGTAGCAAAAGGGGAATGGTCAGGGCAAGCACAAGCTCAATGATAAAGTAAACGTATTTGCCTCCGTCGGAGATCTGCAGGTAATAGTAGTGATTCTTTTGAGAATTGGCAAAGTAATCTGCGCTTTGGGTGAAATACGCCATATGCGCATCAAAGAACACCGTTGTCAACACTGAAAAGGGCAAACAAACATAGCAGGCAATATTCCGAAAGAAACGGCTCTCATAAAAAACAGCTACCACCAAAACGGCGTAATTGACAGCAAACCCCCAGCGCAAAACGGATTGCAGGATGTCGGTGGTCTCGTAACGGACGCCCGAAAACCATCCGCCGTTGATCACGAAAATAAAGCCGTCTGTGAAAAAGAAGCGGAAAAAGCCCATGGCATAAAATGCCACCGCAAATATTTTAAGGATTGTGCTGAGCCGATTGGCATTTTTTCCCCGACACAGGAACAGTATGCCCGCCGATAGCAGGCAGGCAATGCCAAATGTGATCGCTTGGTACATATCAATCTCCACATAACATATGTATTGTCACGCGAACGGGTCGCGCATAGTAACGGTATCTCGGGAATCATTCTATAACGTGGGGCAGTCTCTGCCATAGCCCTTTGCCGAAATCTCCCGATTTTTGTAAATGTAAATATAAGTTTACAAATAAAAAGGTGTATAAAGCAAAAAGCACATGAAACTGCATATCACACCCCAGGAGGTAATTTTGGTTGCCTTTCCCTTTTGGGTGAAAGGAAAGGACAAATTACCACCCATTTTGGTATGATTGCATTTTCATGCGCTTTTTATCATGCAAAAGGAGAGCCGAGGAACAACCCCAGCCGGAATTTGCAACATATATAAATACCCGTCGGTATACATCTTTCAAATCTATATTGAAACGCGAAAGCCAGAAATCGCTTTCCGCGTGCAGTTTTATTATACAATGTAGGGCGGGGTTTGTCAAGGTTTTTTGCAAAAATTGTGCTTTTGGTGCATTTTTCCACATGCATATTTGAAAAAATCGGCAAACGCAATGTCAAAACAGGTGTGTTGCAGGAATGTGCGTTTCAAAATTGCCATTCTTCCAAAAAACGTTACGCTTCTGCCTGCAAATCACTTTTCTTTGCAAAGCAGCAGCCACAAATGCGATTTTGCCAAAAGTGGCGGGAAATATTCGTCAATTTGTATATTGTTTGTCGCTTAACAATATGTTATTATAATAATAGTTACCAAAAAATAACAAACGAGGAGAAACACAATGAAAAAACTTGGTTTAGCGTTGTTGATTTTGTTGGCGCTGACGTTGGTACTTGCTTCCTGTACCATGACTCCCGCACAGTCAACCAATCCCCCCGCGACCGGCAATACAAGTTATTATGTATTTTTTGAAGGTGTAGAAGACATTCCCTTCCAAACAATACCTGAAAACGGTTTTGCCACCGCTCCCGAAACCCCTGAAAAAGAAGGCTATACCTTCGCAGGTTGGCTGGATGAAGCAGGCAATCTCTTCCATTTTGAAGAAACCCCCATTACCAAGAACACTACCCTGACCGCAAAATGGGATATCCTCACCTATACAGTGACCTTCTACGGTCCTGACGGTGCTGTGGTCGCCGAAAACTCCGTGAACTGGGGCGAAGGCGTGATCCGTCCCAATCTGTCTTTGGCAAACAACCAGGAATTCAAAGGCTGGTTTACCGAACCCGGCGGCCAAGGCGAAGCCTTTAAGGTTGGCGAGCCCGTATATGCAGACGCTTCCTACCACGCACACGTGCTGACCGGCGCTTACGTTCGTTTTAACGGCGAAGACGGCATTGCCATCGTGGTATACTTCCTGCTGGAAGGCGAAGTGGCGCAGGCCCCCATCCCTGCCGACAAGAGTGGCGTTGGCAAAGAATTCATGGGTTGGTTTGATGAAAACGGCAACGAGTTTGATCCTGCCGCTACCTACACCGAAAACGTTTCCTACACCGCAAGATACAGCCAGAATGCCGTTGTGGTGAAGTTCATGTCCGCGGGCAAGCTGCTCAGCGAGGTTCGTCTGGAAAAAGGCGAAGCGGTGGAAAGACCCGCTGATCCCGTCCGCGCAGGCTACATCTTTGGCGGCTGGCAGCTGAATGGCGCAGACTATGACTTTGCACAGGCTGTACAAGAAAGCATCACCCTGGATGCTGTCTGGACTGAAGAGCCCGTTGTTCCTCCCACACCCGAATACACCGTTTCTTTTGCAGGCGAAGGTGTGAACATTCCCGCGCAAACCGTAAAAGAAGGTGAAAAAGCTGAAAAGCCCGCTGATCCCGTGCGCGAAGGCTACATCTTTGGCGGCTGGACCTTTAACGGCGAAGCATACAACTTTGCTTCTCCCGTCAGCGGCGACATCACTCTGACTGCCGTATGGACTGCAGAAGTGATTGAAGACCACACCGTCACCTTCGTTGACGGCGAAGGCAACGTCCTGTCTACCCAGACCGTACCTCACGGCGGCAACGCCACTATGCCTACCCTCAGCGGTGACACTTACTTTGCATACGACCTTTCCAAGCTGGTGAACGTCAGAGAAGACATCACTCTCGTTGTGACTCCCGTGGCGAAGAGCGAATATGCAACAAAGGATTACTATCTGAGCCAGGCCTTCGTGAGAGACGACGAAAGAGTAGAATTTAACGGCTTCCTCGCAAGCTGGGCAACCGTTCTCTACGATATGGGTCAATCCTTCTCCTTTACCGAAAACTTTGCAGGCAAGCTGCAGGTCAAGCCCTTCGCTCCTACCAATAGCGATGCAGAAAAGACTCCTAAATTCCAAGACGGTCAGAGCATGACCATTGAAATCGCAGTAGACGGTTACGCAGTTGGCAGACTCACCATCAACAAAGATTTCAAGAGACAGTTCTACACCGTATGTGAAAACGTTCCCGCAGGCGTTCACACCGTTTCCATCACCGTGGTGGCTATGGAAGGCATTACCCCCGATAAATACGGCGCAAACGTATGCCTTGCCAACATTCTGATTCAGGAAAAAACCGTCCCCGTTGTGAAGCACACTGTTTCCTTTGCAGGTGAAGGCGTGAATATCGCCGCGCAGGAAATCGTAGAAGGCCAGACCGCTTCCAAACCCGCAGATCCTACCCGCGAGGGCTACGTATTTGCAGGCTGGCTCCTGGATGGCGAAGCATATGACTTTGCCGCCGCTGTGACAGGCGACATCACTCTGACCGCTTCCTGGACCGAGCAAACCACTCCTCCCGTTGAACCCACAGAATACACCGTAACCTTCGTGGACGGTGAAGGCAACGTGATCGCTACCCAAACCGTAGCGCAGGGCGCAAATGCAACCCTTCCCACATCCGACACCTACTACGCTTGCGATATTGCAAAACTGTATAACATCCAGGCAGACGCTACCGTCACTCTGACTCCCGTGGCCAAGAGCGAATATGCAAGCAAAGATTACTACCTCAATGCAAACGACGTAAAGGTAGATGAAAGAATCACGTTTGACGGCTTCCTGGCAAGCTGGGGCAGCACCGTTCTTTACAACGTAGGCCAATCCCTCTCCTTTACCGAAAACTTTGCAGGCAAACTGCAATTCAAGCCTGCCGCTACCACCAATAATGACGGCACCGCTAAATTTACAGAAGGCCAGAGCATGACCATTGAAATCGCAGTAGACGGTATTGTCATGCTTACCCTCACCGTTGACGCTAACTTTACGAGACAGTTCTACACCGTATGCGACAATGTTCCCGCAGGTGAACACACACTCACCGTCACCGTTGTGGCAATGGAAGGTCTCACTCCCGACAAATACGGCGCATCCATCATCCTTGCCAACATCATGTATAGTGAGAAAACCGCTCCCGTTGTGAAGCACACCGTTTCCTTTGCAGGTGAAGGCGTGGATATCGCCGCGCAGGAAATCGTGGACGGTGAGACCGCTTCCAAACCCGCAGATCCTACCCGCGAGGGCTACGTATTTGCAGGCTGGCTCCTAAACGGCGAAGCATATGACTTTGCCGCAGCTGTGACCGGCGACATCACTCTGACCGCTTCCTGGACCGAGCAAACCACTCCTCCCGTTGAACCCACTGAATACACCGTAACCTTCGTGAATCCCGACGGCGAAGTCATTGCCACAGAAACTGTTCTGCCCGGTGGCAATGCAAAACTGCCTACCTCCAACGACTACTTCTATGAGTTCTCTCCCGTAGATGCACTCTACAATATTCAAGAGAACAAGACCGTTATTCTGACTCCCGTGGCAAAAACAGGCTACTCCTCTGCGACTGAATACAGCGCCATGGGAGAAGGCGCATATACCCATGCAGGTATGTCCACCACAGGCGGCACAGTAAAGAACTACGCCACTCTGCTGTACAGAGTAAATCAGGAATTCAACTTTACCACAAATATGGCAGGCTTGCTGCAAATCAAATTTGCGCAATTCAACGTAGCAGAAGGTCAGTCAATTTCCATTGATATTTTGGTAGACGGTGTGGTTGTGAACAAAATGGTCATAGAACCCGATTTTGTCAGAAATTTCTATGACGTAGCCTATATACCCACCGCAGGCGAACATACCGTCACCGTTCGCATCACCGAAATGGTTGGCGTAGCTTCTCCCAACTATAACTGGGGCGTTGCGCTTGGCGTTTGCAACGTGATTGTGAGCGAAGCAACCGCTGAATAATTTGATGCTCTAGACACCCAAATAGGTGTAAAGCTCAAATATACGGTGCGGGCGCAAAGCCCGCACCGTGAAAAAGCCTTGACAAATCATCCTTTATTTGTCAGACTAAAACAACAACCCCCTTGGCACGGTTTGCGCCAAGGGGGTTGTTTTCTATTTCATTTCATCAGCTCGTCGGTAAGGCGGAGGATTTCGGGGGCAACGCGGCGGCGCTCTTTTTTGAGCACAAAGCTGTATGCGGGGTACGCCACGCCTGCAAGAATACCGCCCACTACGCCAAGGCTAACGCCAAGAACGGTGGCAAGCACGCCTTCCACGTGGACGGTGGCGCCGATATCGGTCATTATAAGGCTCATACCCGAGCCCAGCACCAGCGCGCCTACGATGCCCAGCACAAGAGAGATGACCTGGGCTTTTTGCATGACGGAGGCATCCAGACGGCGGATGCGTTCCATTTTGTTTTTGACGTCGGAGACGGGAGCGTATTTTTCCCGAATGCGTTTCAGTTCTGCCTGTTCTCTGGCAGAGTAGGTATAAGAGAATCCGTTTGTTTCCTGGGGTTGCATATATTTTCTTCCTTATTTATGATATTTTTTAAGTGTCTTGGTGCTTTGCACCGTCATATATATTGCCGTTGTCACGATAAATACTGCCGCCGCACCGCCTGACAGGGCAAGCAACAGGCGTTTGGAGAAAGCATCCAATCCTTCTCCGCCAAAGGTGGAGAGCATCGTGGATGCCAGCGTCAGAATGGAGACGCAAGCGGCGGTCAGACTGACGATTTTGGAGGCAGAGTAAACGGGGCTGTTATATTTTTTATACTTTACTGCATTGGCAACAGCCAGCCCAAAAGCGGTAAAGGTGTAGGTAGCCATGGCAATCGCAACGATTTCATGATGTTGATAATCGGGATTCCGTGCAATCAAAAAAGAGACCAGAACAGACAGCGAAAGCGTGACGACCAATAGGACCAAACCGCATCTGCGGTATTTTTTCCATTCCTTTACAATGTTCCTTTCCCGATGGGAAACCACGTATTGCAAAAGAGAAAATCGCATTCCCGCAAGGAGAAAATGGTAAAAAGCAAAGGAACCGTACCAAAAGGTTTGGTGAAGTAAACCCAAATACAGTTGAAACACCGCATACAGCAAATTCCAGAGAAGGGATAGCAAAAGAGACGTATGCACACGCAGACGCTCGTCCTTGCGGAATCTGACATAAAAGCTCTTGCACTTGCTCACGGGGTATGCGCCTTTTTGATTTTGACGGTAAATGCGGTGCCCACACCGACGGTGCTTTCCACGCTGATTTCCCCTTCCAGAATGTCTACCACGCGCTTGACCAACGCCAGACCCAGACCGTTGCCCTCGGTAGCGTGGGAGGTGTCGCCCTGATAGAACTTTTCAAACATATGGGCGCCGACCTCGGGGGAGATGCCGCATCCCGTATCGGTGATTCTGACCACCGCATAGTCATCCTCTGCGGTAAGGGCAAGAGACACTTCCCCGCCCTCCTTTGTGAATTTGAAGGCGTTGGAAAAGAGATTGTTCCACACAAGGGAAAGCAATTCCCTGTCTGCCACAACAAAAACGTCTTCTGCAATAACCGTTTCAATTTGAATGTTTTTCTTTTCCCATACACCTTCAAACTGGAGCAGGCTCTCGCAGAGCTGCTCACCCAGATCAAAGGTTTCTTTTTTGGGATAGATCTGCTGGTTTTCCAGACGGCTGAGCTTCAGAATGTTGGTCATCATCTCCGACAGACGACGGGTTGCCTGGGTGATGGCTTTGGCATATTCCGTCCGTTTTTCTTCGGAAAGCCGGGGGGTTTGTAGCAATTGACCGTAATTTTGGATCACAGCCAAGGGCGTTTTCATTTCATGAGACACATTGGCAATAAAGTCTGTACGCAGGGTTTCCACACTGGACAACTCTTCTGCCATGGTGTTGAAGCAGTCAATGATGACGTTGTAGTTATCGTCGGCAGAAAAACTGTGGAGGGGAGCAATACGCACGTCAAAATCCCCTCGCACGATTTCTCTTGCGGCAGAGGTGATGTGCTTGGTGGCTTTCTCGGTAGTCAGCTTTCTCCGCAGGGCGTCGATGGCTGTAAACAGAGAGCTGAGTAAAATGACGTTGAGAAAGGTTTGCTTGGCGGCGCGCTGAAGGTTTTCGCCCGTCAGCTCGATTTGCAGGGATTCCGAGAGCAACGTAACGAACAGCATGGTAGAGCAGGTGACCAAAAACGCCACCAGCATAAAAAACAGAAAATAACTGTACAGGGCTTTCCATAATTTTTGGCGGAAGGTATCGGTTTTCATTTCAGCACCGCCTTGTAGCCCAGTCCGTGGACGGTCTGAATTTCAAAATCCTTACAGCCTGCCAGCTTGGCGCGGAGCTTGGTCATGTAAACGTCTACGGTGCGGGTACCCGCCTGGGTATCCACGTCCCAGAACTTGTCCATGAGTTGGGTGCGGGTAAAGGTCTTTTTGGGATAGGAAAGCAGTTTATAGAGCAGGTCAAACTCTCTGGCAGTCAGCGAAATTTCCTCTTCCCCGAGAGTGGCAGACCGCTCGTCTGCATCCATGATAAAGCTCCCCACCGTCAAACGGCGGCTGGAAGCGATTTTAGAGCGGCGAAGCAGCGCGCCGATCCGCAAAAACAGCTCGTCCAGGTCAATGGGCTTGACCATGTAATCGTCAATGCCAATGCGGAATCCTCTCTGCTTGGAGGCGAAATCGTCTCGGGCGGTCATAAAGAGAATGGGAATGTCGCGGTTTAACTCCCGCACGGTTTTTACAAAAGCAAAACCGTCAATGCCCGGCATCATAACGTCGGATATAATCAGATCAAATACGGTTTTGTACATTTCGTCGTAGGCTTCTTCTGCTCCAAGGCATCCCGTGGCTTGGTAGCCGTTTTGGTTCAGGTAGGAACAAACCGTATGGTTAAGATCACGATCGTCTTCCACCACCAGAATTTTGAACATATATCTCTCCTTTTCTGCTACACTCTTTTTTCGCTTCCATTTTAACACGGAAATGTTAAAGTTTTGTTTACGTCTGCGGTTTTTCAGAAAATAATCGCAAGGCAACGGTGTTTTCATTGCCTTGCGGTGGTAAAAAAATCATTCTTTTGCTATGTTGGCAGATGATTTGTCGGACTTTGCGGCGTCAATTCGCGCCTTGGCTTCTGCTTCGCGCTGTTTTGCGGCGGCAATCTGCGCCTCGCGTTCTGCTTGCATTTTTGCCTGTCTTGCCTTGGGAGACATTTTGGCTTCCTCCCAGGTGGCTTTGGACTCCGCTTTGGCGGCATTCCAGTTGGCTTTATCTACCTCGTGTTGCGCCTTGGTGCTTTCCTTCATATCGAAAAATGCTTTTTTAAAAAATGAAATCAGACCCATGATGTTTTTCCTCTCTTTTTTCGGTTTTTTGTTTTACGGGCATAGTATATGCCTTTTTTGTTTGGGACTTTTTTGCAAAAGGTTTCTGTTGTGTTAATCTTGTTTTTTGCAAAAAAATTTGAGAGGAAAGGGGCAAAGCCTTACAGCATGGGAGCAAACAGCCTGACCACCGCGCGGATAAAGCGGTTCAGGAGTCCCGTTTTCAGTTGGTTTGAGGTGATTTCGGTAGATTTTGCAAGCGTTTCGTCAATATCGGCTTTCAGGTGGCGAATGGCGTCGCAGCGATACATCCACACGCCGTTTTCAAAATGATGCACCAGACTGCGATAGTCCAGATTAATAGTGCCGATCATGGCGTAGGTATCGTCTGCCACGTAGCTTTTGGCGTGGATAAAGCCCGGGGTGTATTCATAGATTCTCACCCCTGCCTGCATGAGACGGTGGTAAAAGCTCTTGGTCATTTCAAACACCAGCTTTTTATCGGGAATATGAGGGACAATGATGCGCACGTCAACGCCCCGCATGGCCGCCATTTCAATGCTGCAGCAAAGATCGTTGTCAATGATGAGGTAAGGGGTGGTCATGTAGACGTAGCGAGTGGCGGAGGCAAGCATATTCTGAATCACGCTTTTGCCTACCCGTCTTTGGTACAGCGGTCTGGGGCCGTCCCCAAAGGGAATAAGATACCCCTCTTCTTTTGTCTGAGGATGGGCGGGATAGAGCTGTTCAATATCGGGGGGCAGGGCTTTGGCGTTGATGCCAAAGTCAAAGAGAAACAAACGGGTCAGCTCCCACACCGCTTCCCCTTCCAGGCGGATGCCTGTGTCCTTCCAATGGCCAAAGCGTTCTTTTTCGTTGATATATTCGTCGGCAATATTTACACCGCCCGTATAGCCGACTTTGCCGTCGATAACGGTGATTTTACGGTGGCTACGGTTGTTGAATTCTCCGTCTGCGCTTCCTCTCAGGCGGGAAAACAGTATCGCTTCAATGCCCCACTTCTGCAGGGTTTTGGTATAGTTGCCCGGGAGGGTATGCATACAGCCAATATCGTCGTAAACCACTCTCACCGTGACCCCATTTGCGGCTTTTTCTTTCAGGATATCCAAAATGCTGTTCCAGAAAATGCCTTCTTCGATAATAAAGTATTCCATAAAAATGAAACGCTCTGCCTTCTTCAGGTCTTCTAACATGGCATGAAACATATCCTCACCCAAGGGGAAATAGGTTTGCTTTGTATGGGTAAACAAATGGGAGCCTGATACCTTTGTCAGCATTTTCACCTGGGAGGCGGCAAGGGGGTTTTCTGCCTCAAGGGCTTCTATGGGGGTGTGCGCGGTATACTCGTAGCGCTTCATTTCGCCTATACGGCGCACCGCCTTGCGGGGGAGCTTACGGGAATAAAACATGAAATACAGCATAAAGCCCACGATCGGCAACACCAAAACGAACAGCACCCAAGGTACCTTATAGTCGGGGTTATCATCAGACGCTACGATTTTGATAATACAGGCAACCGCAGTCACAAAGCACAGAATATAAAACCAGCGCACTTTCAGACACATGAGCACCACGATGCCGATAATCGCCGCTATTTCTGCAATGGCAAGCAAAACGGCAATAGTATACCGCACGGGTATGTATTCGTATTCCCTCTCCACGGTTTTGTCGCCTGCTTTATATTGGTACTTCTTTTTCATTTTCTCAACTCCAAAAGATACTTTTTACACTCTTATATCTAAATTGTAATAGATTGATATTTATATTTTGTTTCTCTGTTGTTAAAAAGGGGGGCAGAAATGCCCCTGCCAAAAAGACAGGGGCGTCGGATAAAAGTGTTTGATTGCTTGTGCTATCATTATACCTCTTTATTTGGCTCATGTCAAGTTTTTCAAAAAAACAAATCCACACGGCAATTTGCAGAAATATCCAAAAAATGACGTTTCACACAATTTATTGTCTTGTCATCTATTGTCAAGTGCCGCATGATATGGTATAATAAGTAGAAAATTTTACGTTCAGGATACATATATGGAAGTTTTAAGACTGGAAAATTTATCGAAATTTTATACCACCGACAGCGGCATTGCGGTGGGTCTGACGGGTATCAGCCTGTCTTTCTCCACAGGCGAGTTTGTGGCGCTGACGGGGGAAAGCGGCAGCGGTAAGTCCACCATGGCCCACGTGCTGGGGGGTATTTTGCCCTATGAATCGGGGGAACTGTATATCTACGGTCAACCCACCTCTCACTACGATGCGGCAGACTGGTCCAGATACCGCCGCGATATGATCAGCTTTATTTCCCAAAGCTATGGGATTTTGCCCGGCAACACGGTGGCAGAAAACGTGGAAAGCGCCCTCCGCTTCAGCGGTCTTTCCAAAGAGGAAGCAAGGGAGAAAACCGCATCTATTTTAGAGGAAGTGGAGCTGACTGCCTACAAAGGACGTAAAGCGGGAAAGCTGTCCAGCGGACAAAAGCAGAGACTGTCGATTGCCCGCGCCCTGGCAAAGCCCTCTAAAATCCTTATTGCCGACGAGCCTACGGGAAACTTAGACAGAGAAAACAGCGAAAAAATCATTGCTCTGCTCAAACGCGCCGCCAAAGACAGACTGGTCCTGCTGATTACCCATGAATTTGAGGAAGCCAAGGACGTTGCCACCCGTCGCATTATTCTCTCCGACGGCGAAGTGGTCACTGACGCCAAGCTGTCGCAGAGGGTGGAAATCAAAGAAGAGCAAACCGCAAAAGAAGAGAAAATCACAGCAGAAAAAAGACCAAAAGAGAAGAAAAAGCCCATTACCCCCTATGTTTGCGGTCTTTCGGTGAAGTCTCACCCTATTTTTTCGGGGATTCTTTGTTTGCTTTTGGCGGTGACCACCTTTATCACCTTCGTGTTTTTGGGGAATTTTATCATTGCCCTTGACGATACCTCCACCAGAATTTACGACAGTTCCGTATTCTTTAACGGCACGCCCAACCGTCTGGTGGTCATGCGGGAAGGCGGAGCAGACTTCACAGAAGAAGATTTTGCCACTATTCTTTCCCAAAAATACGTGGAAAGCATTGACAAGTTCGGCCCTGCGGGAGATCTGATCTACCATTATAAAGAAGGGATAGACCATACCGTCCGCGAGGAGATCATCGCTGGCCCCGCTTATGATCCCATTACCAATCCCAACGATTATACCGTTTCGCCTGTGGTGGAGCTGTACGATAAGGGCTATCAGTTTGTCGGGAGCCTCCCCCTTTCCCAGCAGTTGCAGCTGACGGCAGGCAGAAAAGCAGAGAGCGCCTACGAGATCGTTTCTGCGGACCCTGCGTGCAAGGTGGGTGACACGGTCAAAGTGTATATTCAGCATCCCAACGCATGGAACATTGGCGCGTTTCTGACGCTGGAGCTGCAGGTGGTGGGGGAAACGGATTTTGGAGAAGGTCTGTATTTTTCCGACCAGCTGGCAGAAGCGCTCATTGACACCATCGTGCCCTCCGTGGGCTATCCTCCCTACAGCGAATGGCGGCTGGATTACGTATTTTTGCCCTTTGCGGCAGGAATGTTCCCTCTTACAGAAGGCACAGACCCTGCATTTACGCCGACAGACGGCGAATATATTTTCCCCTCGGGTAAAGACCTGACGGTCGGCACGCCCATTCGCGTGCAAGACGGAGACGGCGCATACCAAATCATTCACTGCGCCGCACTGCACACCGCCCCTCTTGGCAGAATGATCCTGACCTCTCCGGAGACCTTTGAAAGCCTTTTGCACGGCAATACCAACCAGATTTCCGTGTATACCAAAGACTATTCCTACACGGAGCGCGTCATTGACGCGCTGAAAAAAGAAGGATACGTGACGGTATCTCCCTACCAGCTTGGCGCCACCCGCGTGGACGAAAACCTGAAAAACGAGCGGCTCATCACCCTTGGCGTATGCGCGGCAACCTTCCTTGTGGCGATGGTGCTGCAATGCATTTTGCTGTTTACCATGTTTGCCTCTCTCCACGAATACTATCAGCTCATGGCAAGCACGGGTCTCACCACTGGGGTTGCCCATCTGACGGTCAGCTGTATTCTCCTTTTTGCCGCCCTTCTGGGCGAGGCGGTGGGAGCGGGGGCGATTGCCCTGCTCAGTAGTCTCGGTGTGCGCAGGGTGGTGGATATTTTCAAATATCTTGACCCTGCCTTGAGCAGTATTTTGTTTGTACTGCATTTTGCTTTGGTACTGCTTTCTCTGCTTGGCATTCTTTGGCGGATGCAAAAAACGGTGTTTGGCAGAAGCAAAGCCAAGCATGACGTGGACTTTACAGAAATGGAGGAAGGCGCCGTATGATGCAAGTCAGTCACTTGAAAAAGACCTACGACAAAAGAACGCGGAATGCCCATCAGGTCCTCCACGGTATGTCCTTTACCCTGCCCGATACGGGATTTGTTTGCATTCTGGGGCCGTCGGGTTGCGGCAAGACCAGCTTGCTCAACGCCATTGGCGGGCTGGACCGTTTTGACAGCGGCAGTATTACCACCGAGCACACCACCGTGACCCGCTCTAATTCCCGCAAAATGGAAAAGGAGCGCAACGCCTATTTCGGCTATATTTTCCAAAACTACTATTTGCTCCCCGAGCATTCCGTGGCATACAACGTGTATCTGGGAATGCACTCCCTGCCCCTCTCCAAAAAGGAGAAAATGCAAAGGGTAAGAGTGGCGCTGGAAAAAGTGGATATGTACCGCTACAGAAAACGCCCCGTGGGGCAGCTTTCGGGCGGTCAGCAACAGCGCATCGCCATTGCCCGCGCCATTGCCAAAAGCCCTAAGGTCATCTTTGCCGACGAGCCTACGGGCAATTTGGACGAAGCCAACACCATGAACATTTG
>JAZOBX010000339.1:0-2541 GCA_045596205.1 Eubacteriales bacterium
CGTAAATCACCACGAACAGCACCGAACCTAAAAGGGTAGAGAGCGCATAGACGGTCTTGTAGCGGTAAAAACTGATAAAGACGATCAAAAGCAGGAAAGATACGGTGATGGTCAAGATTTCCTTTTTGCTCACTAGAGAAAGGTGAGGAATTGCCCTTGCCGCCATATACACCAAAATAAAACACAGCATATAACTATAGCGGTAGTTCAGCCAGTTGGGGGCTTGAAAACCGTGCCAGATCATATCAATGGTGTTAATGGAGAAGCACGCCAAAAGCAGCAAAGCAAAGAGCCCGTGGCACAGCCGCTCTCTCATACGAATGCGACGGCAGGCAAAATAAACGGGCAAAAGCATCAGCGTCAGAATACCCGAATACACAATCGGGAGGCCTTCTGGCCGCACCGTATCGTAACTGCAAAACAGGAACTGCTTCAGCAGGTCCAGTATAGGAAATCTGCCTTGAAAATTAAAATTAGGGTTGGTAAATTCGTTTTTACCAAAAGAAAGGGCGTAAGCGGCAGGAAGAATGATCAGAGCAGCAATCAAAATGGCAATGATGGAAAACAAAGCCACTCGCAAAACAGTCCTTGGCAAATGGGCAAATTCGCCCTTGGGATTTCTTCTGTTTGGGGTGAGAGAAAGGTAGAGAAACGCGCTGTACAGCGCCACGAAAATGCAAGTCATATACCCAATATAGAAGTTGGACAAAATTGCCAGCGCCAGAGAAAGGGTATACATTTTATACTTGCGATGTACGATTAGCTCGTATAGCCCCAACACGATGAGAGGCAGTAAAATGACGTTGTCAAACCACATCACGTTGTGTTGCATCACCGTCGCGTAGCCAATCAGCGCATAGGTGGTGGAAAACAGCAACGTATACAGCAAAGGCATATTGTCCTTTTTGCGCAGAAAATACGCAAAGGTCAATCCGCTGAGTCCACATCTGAGAATCAGCATCAGATAAATGGCTTCGGTAATGTTCTGCTTTGGGAAAATGGCAACGATATAGGAAAGAGGGCTGGCAAGATAATAGGCGTAAATGCCCAAAAATTCTCCCCCAAGGCTACGGCTGAAGGTGTAAAGCAGGGAACCTTCGCCCCACACCCAGTCTCTGAGCGCCTCAAAGAAAAATACGTATTGCGCATTCAGGTCCAGCGTCAGCACCGACATTTTGCCAAAGGGAAATACCCCAAGGCAGGCATGACAAAACGTCATAATGGCGGCAGGAAGCAAAAAGCACCAAAGATAAAACAGGTTTGGATGGTGTCTTTGCGCAAAGATCAGATAGATTTTTGCGCGGTGAAACCAATCCTCGAGCCGTTGTCTCAGCGAAGGCTTTTGCTTTGGCTTAGTGGTTTCTATTTCGTTCATAGTACGGTCCATTCAAGTTGTTTTTTGTAAGTTTACTTACGCAGACTTTTTGGGAAAGCATTTTCTAAATACTGCAAGGCATTTTTCTTTTCCCACAAATTCATACACAGCCAAAAGCAGAATCGCCGCAAAGCCCCAAACCCTCAGCGCGGTATAAAGAGGCGCAGAAGAAGGACTGCCGTAGTCAATCCGAATGCTATGCTCTCCGTCGTCGGGCAGATCAAAGCCTAAAAGACCGCCCGCCACCTCGTAAGTGTCCACTTTCTTGCCGTCCACTTTTACCGTGGTGTTGTCACTATATGCAAGGGAAGTGAAAACGGAGGTTTCGCCTGCATCGGGGGTAAATGTACCCGTCAGGGTGTTGTCGGTCAGCTTGTCTACTGTAAAAGAGCCGAAAGAAGCGCCGTTCATCATATTCAGAAACGCCTCTTCATCCGCTACGTAAAAGAGGGAAGAAGCCCAGTTGCTTTCCGCTTCTTTGTCTTTTAAAAGATAAAAGTCGGTATATCCCTTTTCCACCTCAAAAAAGATTTCCACGCGCATCACAGTACCTTTTTTCATTTTCCCCAAAGACAAAATGCCGTTTTCTGCGCGGTTTCCTTCGTGGATGGTACCAATGCTTTTACTGTTGACGAATATTTCTGCCTCTCTGCCAATCAAAGCAGGCAAATACATCAGAATCTCGCCATCGGTCTGTACGGTTGCGCTGAACTGTACGTAAGGATTCTTTTTCCCTGTATTGGCAGTAAACACAGCGTGCCCCTGACTGTCGGAGGATTCCTGACAGTTATGTGCCGATGCAAGTACAGATGCGCCGTTTACCTCAGATAGCTTTTTGAAAAGCACCACGTCTTTTCCTGTCAAAGCAGACCAGACGGTATTCAGTCTGTCCAAAGGAGAATTGTAAAGCATATCTGCCGACATCCCTTCGGGCAATACGTATTCGCCCTTTTCATTTTTCAAAAGATCTTCTTCGGTGGGGAAAGCAAAATCAAGGTCTTTCAGGTTTCCTTTGTAAGAAGAAAGCAACGCCAAAGCATAGGGATTCTCCCAAAGGCTATACTGTTCTTCTTCCAAAAGCAAGCTGTAAAGGCGAGAAACTTCCTTTTCGTCCAAATCCAAGGGCTCTGCAAAATCATCTTCGGGGAACAACGCCTCTTTGATTT
>JAZOBX010000340.1:0-2698 GCA_045596205.1 Eubacteriales bacterium
AGCATCTGGGTGGCGGTGATGACCATTTTGCCTGCCTGGTAGCAACGGCGAATGAATTTCTTTTGGATACCCGGAAGTCTTTCAAAGGCGATTTCCACGCCCATATCCCCTCTGGCAACCATAATGCCGTCGCTGTGCGCCAAAATCTCGTCAAAGTTCTCCACGCCCTCGCTGTTTTCAATTTTGGCGATGATCTTGATATCGTGGCCACCGTAGTAGTCCAGATATTTCCGCATTTCAATGACGTCTTCCTTGGAGCGGACAAAAGACGCCGCCACAAAATCCACGTCCATTTCCACGCCAAAGCGCAAGTCAGCTTTATCGTTTTCGCTCAAAAAGGGCATATTCAGCTTCACATAGGGCACGTTGATGCTCTTGCGACGGCTGAGGGTGCCGCCTTCTACCACTTCGCAGAGAATATCGGTTTTGGTGGTGGAAAGCACACGGAGACGGATCTTGCCGTCGTCGATGAGAATCATATTGCCTGCAGTCAGCTGAGTGGGTAAATCTTTATAGGTAATGGAGGCAATCTCGCCGTTGCCCATCACGTCGCGGGTGGTCAGGGTGAACTTTGCGCCTTCTTGCAGTTCTACTTTATGGTCTTCCCCTTCAATCTCTCTGATACGGATTTCGGGGCCTTTGGTGTCCAGCAGAACAGCCGCTGCCAGCTCCAATCTGTCTCTGACGGAGCGGAACAGTTCAATATTTTTTCTGTGGCTTTCGTGGTCACCGTGGGAAAAGTTAAAACGCGCCACGTTCATGCCTGCTTTGAGCATGGCGGTCAGTTCGGTTTCGTTGGTGCTGGCGGGTCCAAGGGTGCAAACAATTTTCGTTTTACGCATCTGCTGCTTCCTTTCCTTGTACATCTTACATAGTTTAGCCATTATATTGTACCACAATTCCAAATAAAAAGCAATAAAGATGTAAATTCTTTTTGTTTTTCTTGTACTGGGGCAGGATTTGTGATATAATGGGAAAAAAGACGTACCGTCTGCGCAAAAACAGAGAAAAAGGATGCAAAAATGGAAGTTTACCGTGGCAGTTTGCTTTACCCCACCGAGGAAGCGCGACTGAAAGAATTGACGAGAGAAGTACCCGTTGCCACAAATGAGGTTTGTGCGGCTCTGGGTCTTGTGGACCTGCTGGGACTCAAAAACGCCTCGCCCTCTGCCTATCTGACCGATGACAGAGAGGTGATCTTATACCGCCAGGCCACCTTAGCAGACGTGCGACGCCACAAAGAGGCAGAAGACACTCTCACCGCTCTGCTCCCGATTCTCTGGGACATAGCTGAGCTGCGCAAGCTTGGCAAAGAGGTGGAAGATGCCTCGGGCGAATCTTACTTATACAGTATTACCGAAATTGAACTCTATACTGCCTGTATTACGGTTTTGCAGGAGGGGTTAGCGCCGATTTACGAAAAATTGGAAAGCGAAGCCCTGAAAAATCTTGCCAAATTTGTAACAGAGCTGGCGGAAAGCGAACAGTATCGGGAGCTAAAAAAAGAGCTGGAAAAGCTGTCCTCCAAAATGCACGAAGTACGCTCCATTACCGTGGGCGTCAATATTGACGGACAGTTCCGCCCCTACGAGGCAGGGGTGATCTCTGTGAACGCAGAGCCCTTCCACTCGGGCAAAACCTTGGATAAAATTTTGCGCATGAGCTTCCGAAGCGACAGCCGCACCTGCATTGCCTCGCTCACTCCTTTCGGCAAAGGCCAAAGCGACAACCGCAAGGAAGCCTTGCTGGGAGCATTCAACAGCGCGATTTTGGATGTGTTTCGCTCTTCTGTGAAGGGTTGGCGGAATGTGGTGAGCGCCTACGTTTTGGACAACACCAACTTCCTGCTCCAGATGCTACCCGAAATTGAATTTGTTTGCCGTGGGGTGGCGTTGGAAAAACGGCTGCTGTCCGAGGGGCATCCCCTCGTTTGCCCCACCCTTTGCCCCAAAGAAGACAAAGTTTTTTCGGCAAAAGGACTGTATCACGCCGATGTGGCGCTGAAAATTGACACACCCATCGTTAAAAACGATTTTGCTTTTGATCAGAACACCACCATTTTCGTCATCACAGGTCCGAACCGCGGGGGCAAGTCTGTACTGACCACCGCCGTAGGATTGGCGCAGGCCATGGCGCAGCTGGGGTTGCTTGTACCTGCCGACAAGGCTGAGATCAGCCCCGTTGACCAAATCCTCACCCACTTCCCCGACGGCGCGGAAGACACGTTGGACAGAGGGCGGCTTGGCGAAGAATGCAACCGTCTGCGCCAGATGTTTGAAGCCATGACGGAACACAGCTTGCTGCTGCTGGACGAGTCTCTTTCTTCCACGGGCGCATTTGAAGCGACCTATATTGCGGGGGACGTATTGCTGGGCTTCGGTCTCTCCCGCGTGCGCTGTATCTTCTCTACCCACCTCCACGATCTGGCAGCCAAGGTGCCTCAGATCAGCGAAACCTCCCTTTCACAGGGCGGCGCAGGCATGGACACCATGACCGCAGAAATGAATCCCGACGGCTCCCGCTCCTTCCGCGTGATCCGCGGCACGCCTGACGGTAAGAGCTACGCCAAAGACATTGCCCAAAAATACGGTCTTGGCCAGGAAGATATTTTAGGCATGGTGAAAAGATAACTCTTCACTCCGAATTTTGCCAACGGCAAAATTTGTACCTCTTTTTCGCAAAGCGGAAAAGAGGTAGT
>JAZOBX010000341.1:0-5399 GCA_045596205.1 Eubacteriales bacterium
ACCTTTCATAAAAAACGGTCAAGCGTATATGTCGCTAAAAAAAGCGTCTTCTTTTGCGGTATTGTCGTTTGTCTGACCGTGTCAGACAAAGCGACGTGATATGGACGGCAACGCCGTCCATATCACTCCGCCGCAGGTGGACCCAACGGAGCATTTACGCCTGTTTTTTGTGGCGGTCTTTCTTTTCTTTTTCTCTTGTAAAGGAAAGAGAAATTTCCCGTTTGACCGCTGTTTTTCCTTTCTCTTCCAAACGAAATATCCAAGAAAACTGCAAAACCTCCCCTAAAACAATAGGAGAAACAGGGGTGGAGGTCAGCACCAAACGCGGAAAAGAAAACTTTTTGCGTGGATTTTCCGATGCGGTATATGCCTCAATCTGCTTTGGCAGAAGGTATCGCTCTGCTTTCTCTAAAATCTCACTCTGCCATAGGTGAAAAGCAGAAATATCCTTCTGAAAGCGGCTGTCCTCCTCCAAATATCCCAAACACACCTCCAGCATCACCACCCCCTCGTGGCAAAACACCCGCCGCGTACGTCTGACCTTTATTTCCTCTTGCATCTGCCTTTTCCCCCGTGTTTTTCTGTTGTATGTATATTCTATGCCGCAACCTATTAAAATAGAGTTTTTTTCAATTCTGCTAAAAGAAAAAGGACGAAGAATTTGCACAGTTCTTCGTCCTTTGTATTTTGGGGGGATATTTGCGTTTTGCAAAATGAATTTCACAAAACGGCGAAGGCAATGTGCCTCGCTATGCTGCGAACCCCCAAAACTCGCCTTGCTCGTTTCGGGGAACCCCAGCTGCTCGGCGCGATATATTCACTTTCGTGAAATATGCCCACGAAAGCGAATGCGATATGTTTGCTTCGCAAACGCGATATAACCGCCCTTTCGGTCGGTTGCGATATGCTATCCATCCGCTATCGCAGACGGATAGCGTTGCGTGACAAAAAGCACATTATGCTTGCGGATTTTCGTCGGGGTTAGTGAAATCGTGGCCGCTTTGCCAGTCGGTCTGGGAGCTTTGCTCACCTTCCACCAATACGCGGTAGAAAGCGGCGTTTGCTGCCTGCATATAGGGAACCACGTAGAGAAGAAGCAAGCCGCAGGTCAGGAAGGAAAGCAACATCCAGCCGATAAAGCTCAGGTGAAGCAGAAACAGGTCCATTTTGTGGCCGTCCATGATTCTTTGGCTTTCGCGGATGGCGTCCATGGCTTTCATTTGGGGGTTATCTGCCAGGATGTAAGGCACCATGTAGTAGGCGTAGGCTTTGATGATACCGGGAATAATCAACAGCAAAGACCAAAGGAAGATGAAAATACCTGCCAAAAGATTGGCTACCAGGTTTTCTACAAAGTTGGTTTTAAAGCCTGCGAAAACCGTTTCGTAGCTGGCTTGACGGTAGCGGGAAATGGCAAGGAACACGGAGGCAAGACCCACAGCCAAGGGGCCTGCTACGATAATCGTACCAATACCTGTGGAAGACAGAATGCCGTTAATTGCGGCATAAATTAAAAGGGAGATTAAGGCAACGCCCCAGCAATCTTTTAGGGAGTCGCGTCCCATGCGGCGATAATCACTTGCGGAATAATGCATAAGTAAATGTCCTTTCTGAAATATGTTTATTGTTATTCTATCATAAAACGGGGAAAAAGTCAATCAAAGCAAAGCAGAAGAATTCAGAAAACCGTTTTTTCCAAAATCTCTTTGTACGTCGCAAAGGCAGAGGGGATGGCGTAGTCGGGGTAGTCCTCTTTTTTGACCAAACGGCATTGCGGGGGCAAATGTACACCCCGCAGCTTTACCAGGTAGCCCGTCATTTCCCAGGTCAGATGGGTGAAAACATGCTTGGCGCAGGGCAGGGGAGAGATGCTCTCCACCTCGCTTGCCAAGGCAGATGCAAAGTCTTTTGCCTCTTGCTCCGTCAGATGCCCCTCGGTATTCGGAAATTCCCAAAGGCCCGCAAGCAGACCCTTGCTCTCTCTTTTGGAGAGCAGAATCCCCTCGTCGCACGCCAAAAGAAACACCGTCCGCTGCTCTGTTTTTCGCTTTTGGTCTTTGTAGCGTACGGGCAGGATCTCCACCAGCCCTTGGGCATGGGCAAGGCAAACAGAAGAAAGGGGACATTTTTGGCAATGGACCTCGCCGCGGCCCGGCAGACACACCGTTGCCCCCAGCTCAATCAGCCCCTGCCCAAAGTCGCTGGGGCAGTCGTGGGGCACCACTTGGCGAAGGGCGTTTTCCACGTCTTTTTTGACGGCGGCATCCAGAATGTTTCTGTCGTCGGCGCAAAGCCTTGCCACCACCCTCAGCACGTTGCCGTCTACCGCTACCGCAGGCAATCCAAAGGCAAAAGCGGCAATCGCCCCTGCGGTGTAGGTGCCAATGCCCTTCAGCGACAGCAGGTCCTCGTAGGAAGGGGGCAGCTCACCCCCAAATCGCAGGCAGATGTCCTTTGCCGCCTTTTGCATATTCCGCACCCGACTGTAATAGCCCAGCCCTTCCCAGAGCTTGAGCAACACTTCCTCTTCCGCTTCTGCCAGGTCCTTTACCGTGGGCAGAGCAGAAAGGAAACGGGCATAGTAGGGCTTTACCGCCTCCACGCGGGTCTGTTGGAGCATGATCTCCGACACCCACACTCTGTAGGGCGTGGGATGCTCCCGCCAGGGCAGGTCTCTTTTGTTTTGCCTGTACCACTCCACCAAAGGAGTGGCGATTCGGTCCAAGGGGGAAGGGACATTCGTCATGCCAGGTATACCCGTTTCATCACCACGGGGTGAAGGGGTTTGTCTTGGAGATTGGTGCGCTCGGCGGCAATGCGGTCCACCGCTTCAATGCCTTCTACAACACGGCCGAAGGCGGCGTAGTTGCCGTCAAGGAAGTTGCCGTCTGCGTGCATAATAAAGAATTGGCTGGAAGCGGAGTTGGGGTCCATGGTACGCGCCATAGAAATCACACCGCGTTTGTGGGAGAGACTGTTTTTCACGCCGTTTGCGGCAAATTCACCTTTGATGGTATCGGGAGAGCCGCCCATGCCTGTACCGGTGGGGTCGCCGCCCTGCACCATAAAGCCCGCAATCACGCGGTGAAAAATCAGACCGTCGTAAAAGCCTTCGCTCACCAGCTTTTCAAAGTTGGCGCAGGTGATCGGCGCTTCCTCGGGGCAAAGCTCAATTTTCATCACGTCGCCGTTTTCCATTTCAATAATAACCATTGTAAAACTCCTTTCGCCTATTGGCGTTTTGATGTATTTTTGGATATTCTTTTCTATTTTATCATATACTAATGCAAAAAAGAAGAAAGCAAGAGGAAGCCGTATGCCAAAACTGTCGCTGGAAAAATGGGCATCTCTCGTTGTCATCGTGGCAGGGGGTGCGGGGGTGCTGTTTTTAGGGGTGAAATACCTGTTTCCCGCCCTGCTCCCCTTTCTTTTGGCGTGGGGATTCGCCTTTTTGCTCCGCCCTCTGTCCTGCGCCCTTGCCAAACGGTTTCACATTTCCCGCAAGGTCAGCGCGGTGGCGGCGAATTTAGTATCTGTCGGGGTGGTATTTTTTGTGCTGTATATTTTGCTCCGCCAGCTGTTTTTAGAGGGGCAGGCGTTACTTTCCTGGCTCAAAAATAACCCCCATCGCATCAGCGCCTTTTTTGAAGAGATCAACCGCCTGCTTGCCAGGTTTCGCTTCCTGTTTCCCCACTTGGGAGAAGGGGAGGAAGCCTTGTCCACGGCGGTGCAAAATCTGCTGCAGGGTACCGTGGAATCCGCCTTGACCCGCCTGCCCCAGCTTGTGGGGGCGTTGTTTGGGCGGTTGCCGGGAATCTTGCTGTTTGTCTGCGTGACACTCATTGCATCGGTCTATTTTGCCCTGGATTTAGAGAAGATCAACGGAGCGGTGCTGTCTCTTTTTCCGCCCAAATGGGCAGACCGTCTTAAACGCATCAAGGCAGGAATGATGAAAACAGGCTTTGCCTATCTGCGCGCTTATCTTTTGCTCATGGGGCTTACCTTTGTGATGCTGCTTGTGGCCTTTTGGCTGGCCCGCATTCCCTACGCCCTTTTGCTGTCCTTTCTCTTTGCGTTGGTGGACGTTTTGCCCGTGCTGGGCGTGGGCACTATGCTTGTGCCTTGGGGACTGTTTTGCCTTCTCTTTGGGCAAACGGGCAGAGGGGTGTTTTTGCTGGTGCTGTACGCCGTCATTTTAGTGGTAAGGCAGTTTGCAGAGCCCAAAATCGTGGGCGCGCGGCTGGGCATTCCTCCCCTCATGACGCTGGTCTACCTCTACGCAGGGGTGGTCATATTTGGATTTTGGGGCATCCTTTTGGGGCCTATTCTGGGCGCATTGCTCCACAGCAACCGACATCTTCTCAAAAAGCAGCCATGACAGGCCTATTTTGCATTTGTCTGAAATGGGAAAAATGCAACCCTTATCGGGGCAAAACTTCCCATAAAAGCAGAAATCCGACAGAATCACTCCTGTCGGATTTCACTTTTTTCAGGACACACCTAATGTCAGGCGCGCTCTACTTTACCCGAACGCAGGCAGCGAGAGCAGACATAAACGGTTGTGCGACTACCTTTAACAACCGCTTTGATACGACGAATGTTAGGTTTCCATGTTCTGTTAGTCTTGCGGTTAGAGTGAGATACATTGTGACCGAACACAACGCCTTTACCGCAGATACTGCATTTTGCCATACTGACACCTCCTGTTAGTATCTCTATCTGGAGCAGATAATCGTTCCAACATAAATAGCATGGGTTATTATATCATAAGTTTTTCTAAAATGCAATAGATTTTCGAAAAAAAAACAAAAATCCAAAAAACTCTACCTTTCTGCCATGGGATGTGCCTCATAATTTGCCCCCTTCCCCTTGATTTGAACCATATCCTGTGTTATAATATATTTGTATGTGGTATATTCTGTCGAAGGGGAGTTGAACATGACCATATTTAAGGACAAGTTTTTTGCGACTGATAGTGTTGGTATCAATAACGAGCAATTGTTTAGACCCCATTCTCCCAGCACAGAGGTGAAGATCATTTAATATGGAAAATTTGGAAAAATTAGTGAATCATTTAAGGACATATCCCGGCGAAGCCAATTGGTTCGAGTTCAAACACAATAATTATGATCCGGATATGATTGGGCAAGATGTTAGTGCACTTGCAAATAGTGCTACCTTTGCCGGAAAATCTTGCGCTTATATGATTTGGGGTATAGACGACAAAACCCATGACATTGTTGGTACAAAATATGACCAATACACACTCAAGGTTGGCGGTCAAGAAATCGAAAGCTGGCTTAGAAATCTTCTTTCCAGCAATGCAGAGTTTGAATTTAAAACCATCTATATGTTAGATAAACATATGAATGAACAGCGTGTTGTTGTGCTTATAATAT
>JAZOBX010000342.1:0-2427 GCA_045596205.1 Eubacteriales bacterium
TGAAAGCCATAGCCAAAGCGCGAAAGGCCAAACAACCTCTTGACTTTCCCAGCGCAGGCAGTGTATTTCGCCGCCCTTTCCCCTATTTTGCACCCAAACTCATTGAAGGGGCAGGTCTCAAAGGATATCGGGTGGGAGATGCCGTTATTTCCCAAAGACACGCGGGCTTTATCCTGAATCTCGGCTCTGCCACCGCAAAAGAAGTTCGCGCCCTCATGACCCACACCCAAGCTGTCGTGTGGGATACTTATTCTGTTTCACTTGAACCCGAAATCATCCTTTGGGGCGACTTGCCCTGAACATAAAACGTCAAAAGAAAGGGAAGCGTATGTCATTTTCAAGCAACGTCAAAGAAGCCATATGTGGGGATGCCATTCGCGGTACCTGCTGTAAAAAAGCCTTTTTAGCGGGCGTGCTGACCGCAAGAGGACGGCTGGAAGACGAAGAAGTTCATATTCGTATTGCCGATAAAACCGTGCTGAAGTACGTTTTATCCCTTGTGGGGGAGGTCTACGGCAAAACCGCCGAAGTCCGCCCCGTTCCGTTTGGCGGCAGAAACCGTGACGTAGTCTTTTCCGCCAAAAGTGCCGCGCGCCTGCTGGAAGCCGTAGAAGACGGCGATGCAGAGCAAATCATGGCGGAAAAATGCCCCTCCTGCAAAACCAGATTCCTGCAGGGGTTGTTTGTGTCCGCCGGGCGTGTCAGCGACCCTGCAAAACAGAATTTTCTTGAATTTTCCGTGGACGAGCGTGCGGATCTCATCGAAGAAATGCTTTGGTCATACGATATGCACCCCCGTCTCTACGTCCGCAGAAACGAAAAACTGCTCCAGATAAAGGACGGTGAATCCCTGGAAGATTTTTTCGGTCTGCTTGGCATGAATCATTTCTATTTTATGGTCACGGATACCCACATGGAAAACATGGTCAAAGCCGAGGCGCAGCGCAATTTTAACTGCGACACCATGAACATTGACCGCGCTCTTTCCGCCGCCGCCCGACAGGCAAAAATGATTCAGAAATTAAAGGACAAGGGTCTGCTTGATACCATTTCCGCAGACCTGCAAACCACCGCCCTTGCCCGCCTTGCCCATCCCGATCTGCCTCTTTCCGCTTTGGCAGAGGTAATGGAACCACCCCTTAAAAAATCCTGTCTTGCCCAACGCTTGCGCAAGATTGAACAGTTAGCAAAAGACCTTTTGGAGGACGCATGAGTCAAGAGTTCGTTCATCTTCACGTACACAGCGAATACAGTCTCCTTGACGGCGCCTGCCGCATCAAGGACTTGCCCAAGGCCGCCAAAGCCATGGGGCAAACGGCAATTGCCATCACCGACCACGGCAACCTATACGGTGCGGTGGCGTTTTGGCGTGCCTGTAAGGCGGAAGGTGTTCATCCCATTATCGGCTGTGAAGTCTACGTTGCTCCCAGAGGCAGACAAGTCAAGGAAGGCAAAGCCGACCAGTCGGGACACCATCTGGTGCTGCTCGTAGAAAATGAAACGGGCTATCACCATCTGATGCAACTGGTTTCTCTTGGCTACACCGAGGGGTTTTACAGCCGCCCCCGTGTGGACCTCGCCTTGCTCCGCGCTCACCACGAAGGGCTCATCGCCCTGTCTGGCTGTCTTTCGGGCTATATTCCTACCGCCATTTTAGAGGGCAGAATGGAGGAAGCCACCGGATACGCAAGAGAGCTGTCGCGCATTTTCGGAGAAGGGAATTTCTTCCTTGAGCTCCAGAACCACGGTCTTGCAGACGACAGGAGAGTCTGTGCGGGCATTCGCCGCATTTCCGCCCAAACGGGTATCCCCACCGTTGCCACCAACGATGCCCACTACATCCATAGAAAGGATGCCCGTATCCAGAACGTACTGATGTGCATCCAGACCAACAATACCGTTGGCAGTGAAGACGGATTCGGGCTTCCCAACAACGAGTTTTATCTGAAATCCGCAGAAGAAATGGCAATGGCTTTTCCCGATGACAGCGATGCTCTCGCCCAAACGGTGCGCATCGCAGAGCGTTGCCGCTTTGATTTTACCTTCGGACAAGTCCACCTGCCTACCTTCACTCCCGAAGCAGGCAAGACCCACAAGCAAATGCTTGATCTTGCCACCGAAAACGGTCTGCAGAAAAAACTGCGAGAAGGGAAGATCTCCTTTTCGGGTAAGTTCTCCGAAAAGGATTACCGCGACCGTATTGCCCATGAGCTGGCAATTATCCATCAAATGGGCTTTGACGAATATTTTCTTATTGTGGAAGACTTCGTACGCTACGCCAAAACCCACGGCATTCCCGTAGGTCCGGGGCGTGGATCGGGAACAGGCTCTCTTGTAGCCTACTGCCTCTCCATTACCGACGTAGACCCACTCCCCTTTGATCTGCTCTTTGAACGGTTTCTTAACCCCGAGCGTATCTCTCTCCCC
>JAZOBX010000343.1:0-4744 GCA_045596205.1 Eubacteriales bacterium
AGAACATTATACCACGTTTATAGTTTGAAGTCAACTTTCCTTCTTGATTTTCTGCAGTTACCCTATTGCCAAACATAAAAAAATTTGTTATAATAAAATGATTAAATATAATTTTTCACGTAAAAGGAGTATAGAATGGCAGACTTTACACCGAAAACAGGGGGAATCTCTGTTGAAACGGAACATATTTTTCCCATCATTAAAAAATGGCTCTATTCTGAAAAAGAAATATTTTTGAGAGAATTGGTTTCCAACGCTTGCGATGCGGTGACCAAACTGAAACGTCTTTCCTCTCTTGGACAGTACGATGGAGACGGAGAAGAATACAGAATTACCGTTTCCTTTAGCCCATCCGCTAAAACCATCACTATTTCCGATAACGGTATCGGTATGACGGAAGATGAAGTAAACCGCTACATTTGCCAAATGGCACTGTCTGGCGCACTTGAGTTCGTGCAGAAATACGAAGGAAATGCAAATGAGCAGGTAGGGATCATCGGTCATTTCGGACTTGGCTTTTATTCTGCTTTTATGGTGGCAGATACCGTTGATATCTTCACTCGCTCTTATACAGGCACTCCCGCTGTGAAATGGTCTTGCACAGAAGCAGGCCAGTATACCTTTCACCCCTATGATAAGGAAAACCATGGCACCTCTGTCGTACTCCATGTAAATGCAGAAAATGAGGAATATTTATCCGAGGCTAAATTGCGCGAAATACTTGACCGTTACTGCGCCTTTATGCCTACCGAGATCTTCCTTGAAAACGAAGATGTCACTACTACTGATGATGCTAAAAAATCGCCCGTAAACGATCCCATGCCCCTTTGGCAAAAGACAACGTCTGAGTGCACTGCCGAAGAATACAAAGCGTTTTATCAAAAAGTCTTTTCCGATTACCGTGAACCTTTGTTCTGGCTTCATTTGAATACAGATTATCCTTTGAATTTCAAGGGGATTCTGTATTTCCCGAAAGTCAAAGAAGGATTTGAGAATTTAGAAGGCAAAATCAAACTGTTTTACAATCAGGTATTCGTGGCGGATAATATCAAAGAAGTAATCCCCGAATATCTTTTGATGCTTAGAGGTGTTCTTGACTGTCCCGAGCTGCCTTTGAACGTTTCCCGCAGTTATTTGCAAAACAATGCCTATGTTGCAAAGGTATCTGCATACATTGTCAAGAAAGTGGCAGACAAGATCACCTCTATGTTCAACACCGAGCGTGAGCATTACGCTGAAATGTATCAGGATATCAAAACTTTTGTCACCTACGCATCCGTTTGCGATCGCAAATTTTACGACAGAGTAGCTTCCTCTTTGCTGTTTACAACGGTTGCGGGCGAAAAAATCACGTTAGATGAATACTTGGAAAAGCTGAGCGACGGTTCCAAAACTGTCTATTATACAACTGACGCAGAGCAACAGTCCACGTATATTCGTTTGCTAGAAGAAAAATCAATTCCCATTCTTGTTTTTGACCATATTCTTGATACAAGGCTCGCCGAAAGCATTGAGCAATACCGCTCCTCCGATGAAATACACTTTAAGCGAGTGGATGCAGATCTTGATATTTTCAAAGGTGAGGGCGAAGAGAATGCAGATGAGGTAAAGACATTGTTTGAAGCAATGTCAAACGAAAAATTGAAGCTGACCGTGGAAACCCATCCGCTTGCTACAAAAGATGTACCTGCTATTTTAACCATAAGTGAGGAGTCCAGACGCCTGGAAGAAATGATGCGGATATATGCGCCCGACGCTCCCGCTATGCCCATGGAAGCTGTTTTGGTCCTCAATACCAACTCTTCACTGATCCAAAAGCTAAGTCATGGAGACTTCGGTGATCTTGCATCTACCGTTGCGCATCAGATTTATTATCTGGCATTGTTATCTGCAAAGAAACTGGATGCAGACGAAATGAAAGCATTGCTTGATGCTAGCTTATCTATTCTGGAGAAACTCTGATGGCGTTGACTTTACAAGTAAAAGCAACTGTCAGCCTCGATAACCTTGCAACCCAGCATAAAGAATTGAATCGCCTTTCGCAAATTCGTTTGTCTTATTTGGACGATATTGCGCACGTTGCTGAAGATTACGTTTTATCCTTGGTAAAAGATGGTTTGCTTTTGTATGACGCGCTTTTGAAGTTAAGTGAGCGGTGCAGGGAAGAATCCGAAATTTATGTATCTGCTGTTCGTGGTGTATCTCCCGACGATCAATATGTATTTTGCAAACTGTTGTCGGAAAGATTGCTTCGTAGCACCTCTTCGTTTGCATTATCACTATTGCTAAAAGAAAATACCGGAAACAAAGTAGCTTTTGTGCGAAGCAGGAAAGCTGAAGAGATACTTGACTTGCTGAAAGACAAAGTTTCTGCTGAAACGTTTATTTCTGTAAATGATTTCAAAGAAGCAATAGGGTGTACGGTGAGTGGCGAGGCAGATTATTGTCTTTTGCCTTGCACTGATCACACGCATTTGCCGATAGCGGGTCTTTTGGATACAGTATTGAAAACGGATCTACAGCTTTCTTTGTATATTCAAACAGAAAACGCCTCTTTTGGATTGTACGGCAAAGAAAGACTTAATCAAACAGATCACCTGACAATGCTGCAATTTGCTTTTCCGCAGGAAAAAAGCAATGTGGATATGGTTGAATTGCCCATTTCCAAATATCTGATCGAGCGTTTCGCCTATACGCAAGGCGAAGAGCGGTCTTTTCGCCTTGATACCTTTCTCTTGCCTAATAAAGATGATGTCTATGCAGTTTTGCTGTTTTGCAAAATCTTTTATCCAACCGTTAAACTATTTGGCTGTGCAAGTTTTGCTCAGCTTTAAAAAGAAAGGAACATAAAATGAAAACGTTCACTTATAAAACCTCCGGCACTTGCTCACGTGCAATTGAACTGCATATTGAGGGTGATACCATCGTATCCGGTCAGTTCGTGGGTGGTTGCCCCGGAAACACCATGGGCATTGCCTCTCTGATTCGTGGCATGAAAATTACTGATGCCATTGAAAGAATGAAAGGTATCCGCTGTGGTAACAAGTCTACGTCTTGCCCTGACCAATTGGCATTGGCTCTGGAAGCATACCTTGCTGAAAACAACTAATTTCCTAAAATATTAACTTAATTTGGAGGCAGAAATGAACATTCAATCCATGTGTGAAAAATGGTTATACTCTCCCTACCTCAGCGAAGAAGAAAAAAATCAAGTTGCTGAAATCATGCAAGACGAAGAAAAAGCAACTCTATATTTTGCCGTGCCTATGAGCTTTGGAACGGCAGGTTTGCGCTCTGTCATGAATATGGGACCAGGTTGTATGAATGTTCACACCGTGTCTCACATCACCCAAGCCATCGCTGAGTTGATTATCACCGAAAATGCGCAAAATCGCGGCGTCGCCATTGCTTATGACAGTCGCAATCATTCAAAGGAATTTGCCCATGCATCCGCTTCCGTTTTGGCGGCAAACGGAATTAAAGTATATTTGTTTGACGATATTCGCCCTACTCCTGAGCTTTCCTTTGCTATAAGAGAACTGCACTGCATTGCAGGTATCAATATTACCGCTTCTCACAATCCTAAAGAGTACAATGGCTATAAGGCGTATTGGGAAGACGGTGCGCAGATTTCTCCTGCTCAGGCAAAGGTGATATCTTCTATGGCGGAAAGCATTGATGTATTAAGCGGAGCCAAACATATTCCCGTTGAAGAAGGCATCAAAAATGGCATGATTGTAATGCTTGGTGAGGACTTTGACGAAAAGTATCTTTCTGCCGTTTTGAAAACCGCTATCAATCCTGATGCCATTGCCAAAGTTGCTGATTCTTTAGCAATTGTCTATACACCTCTTCACGGAGCTGGGAAACGTCTTGTGCCGGAAGTGATGAGAAGAATTGGTCTGAAAAGCATTTATTTTGTGGAAGACCAGATGCGCGCCGACGGAAATTTCCCCACAGTCAAAAAGCCAAATCCCGAATATGCAGACGTATTTGCGGGTGGTATTGCTATTGCAAATAAAGTAGGTAGTGACTTAGTGATTGCTACCGACCCCGATGCAGACCGTGTTGGTGTTATGTGCCGCGGTGAAGACGGAAACTTCTTTACAGTAACAGGTAACCAAATGGGCGCACTTCTTTTGGATTATGTGATTTCTGCCGCAAGGGAGCGTGGTCAACTGTCTCCTGACGACTATGCTGTGAAAAGCATTGTGTCCACAGATCTTGCCAATCGCATTTGCGAAGAACAGGGTGTGAAACTCTATGATGTACCTACAGGCTTTAAGTATATCGGAGAAGTCATTAAAACCTATGAAACAGAAGCAAAAGCAGGCAGATTCCTTCTTGGTTTTGAAGAAAGTTACGGTTATCTCTTTGGCACCTATGCAAGAGACAAAGACGCTGTTGGCGCAACCATGATGATCTGCGAGATGACCGCTTGGTATGCAAGTCAAGGTATGACCCTTGGCAATGCTTTAGATAAGCTTTATGCCCGTTACGGTCTTTACCGTGAAGGTATGCTTGACGTGTATATGGAAGGACTTGACGGCATTGAACGGCGCGCCCGCGTGATGCGTCAACTCAGAGAGCAGATTCCTGTGGAAATCGGTGGCGTAAAAGTAGCATTGGCAGAAGATTTTTCCAGCGGCGTCTCCATTGATTGCCAAAGCAAAGCAGAAGGAAACGCAAAACTTACAGGTCTTGACGTATTGTTCTATACTCTTGAAAACGGTGATAAGGTAAT
>JAZOBX010000344.1:0-2467 GCA_045596205.1 Eubacteriales bacterium
GATATGTTTTGCTTTGTGGCAAAACGAGATTGGGGGAAACGCGCGTCAGCCACATAGCGATTCTCGTTGCGCGCAGCGCAACATATCGATTGCTCGCAACGCGAGCAAATATCGAGTTTGAGCGTAGCGAAAACATATCGAGTTGCGAAGCAACATATCGACAAAAAAGGAAGATGCAGATTTGCTCTGTATCTTCCTTTTGCTTTGTATACTTTTTGATGTGAGAGTTGAAAAAATACCTTTGCTTACGCCAAATCCACCTTGTGACAGCGGAAGGCGGGGGTGCCAACGGCGGTGAGGACGGCTTGCTTCCCCTCGGGCAGGGGCAAAAGGGTGCGGTAGTAAAGGGGGGTGAGGTGGTTTTTGGCAAAGGGGAGGGTGACGCCCTCTTTTTGCTTGACCGTGGCTTCCAGACGGGTAAACGCCACGGCGAATGCCAGATGGGGATTGTCTGCCTCACGCACCTGCCGCGCGGTGGCTTCGTCTAAAAACCGCTTTGCCAGCTGGTGGGGATGGCGCACCGCCGTTTCTTCCTCTACGTCCACGCCAACCGCCTCGTTTCCCAGCGCCACCGCCAGATAGTGTTCGCTATGGGCAAGGCTAAGAAAGAGGGGCGCGCCTACAAGACTTGGTTTGCCTTCGGGGGAAATGACGAGAGACACGGCAGAGAGGTCAACGCCCATTTGCAAAAGGGCTTCTTTCAGCAGCGCCCGTACGCCAAGGCTACGGATTTTTGCAGACGAGTCGGTATATTTTTCACTTCCTGCCACAAGGGAATCGGGAAGCATCTCCCGCAAGGCAGAAGCAGAATAGGTGGGTAAAGCGGTATAAAAAATTTCGGTCATAGGTCTTCTCCTTTATAGTGAAGATACCACAAAATGGGGGAAAAGTCAATTCTTTGGGTGAAATTTGCTTGTTCCTCCCGAAAAATCGGTTTTTCTTTTGGTTTTTTTGGAAAACTATTGAAGTAGGAGCAAAGAATATGGTATAATGGTTATGTATGGAAAAGCCCACGCCGAAAGGAACAGCAAAATGAAAGACGCCAAAGACCTGTTAGATTTGCTTTTGTCTAAACACCTGACGCTATCGGTGGCAGAATCCCTGACGGGGGGACTGCTGGCGGATGCGTTTGTGTCTGTGTCGGGGGCAAGCCGCGTGTTCGCAGGCGGCGCAGTTTGCTACCAAACGCCTACCAAATCTGCTATTTTAGGGGTAAACCCCCATACAATTTCCACTTTTACGGTAGTGTCCGAAGAAGTAGCAGGCGAAATGGCAGAAGGCGCGGCAAAGCAGTTTTCCACGCCCTGCGCCATTTCTACCACAGGCGTGGCGGGTCCGAAAGGCGAAAATGATCCTGCGCCCGTAGGAACGGTTTGCGTGGGTCTTGTGGCCGGCGAACATACAAAGACGGTGACGCTTCATCTTGACGGAGACAGATCTGCCATCCGCTGCGGTGCGGTGCGCTCTGCCATCTCCGAAATGTACGATTTCGTAAGCGAAATCCTATAAGACGGGAGAGCATCAAGCTTTCAGGCAAACAGCCATTTTTCAGATAAAACAAACATTATTCTTTAAGATAAACTCGGAGGAAATCCATTATGCCCAAATTCAGAAAAATCGGTATTTTAACCTCAGGCGGCGACGCCCCCGGTATGAACGCCGCCATTCGTGCGGTCACCCGCGCTTCCCTTTCTAACGGAACGGAAGTGATGGGGATTTACCGCGGATATAGCGGACTCATTGAAGGCGACATCCGTCCTCTCGGCATCCGCGACGTATCCAACATCATCGACCACGGCGGCACTATGCTCTATTCCGACCGTTGCCCCGAATTTAAAACCGAAGAAGGTATGCAACAAGCTATTGCTACTTGTAAAAAATACGGTATTGAAGGTATAGTTGTTGTTGGTGGCGACGGTTCTTTTAGAGGCGCCAGAGACCTTTCTTTAAGAGGTATTCCTTGCGTTGCCATTCCCGCTACTATTGATAACGATATTTCTTCTACAGAATATGCTTTAGGCTTTGATACCGCTATGAACACCTGTATGGAAATGGTGGATAGACTTCGCGATACTATTCAATCTCATGACAGATGCTCTGTTGTTGAAGTTATGGGTAGAGGCGCAGGTCATTTGGCATTACACACAGGTTTAGCAGTTGGCGCAACAAGCGTTATCGTTCCTGAAATTCCATATGATTTTAAAAGAGACGTTTTAGATAGAATTGAATACACACGTTCTATTGGCAAAAAGCACTTTATTATTGTTGTTGCTGAAGGCGTTGGCGGTGTTCACGAAATGGCAAAGGAAATTCAAGCCGTTACAGGTATTGATACACGCGCTACAGTTTTAGGTCACGTTCAACGTGGCGGTAACCCAACCGTAAGAGACAGAAATATGGCTTCTCGTTATGGTAATGCCGCTGTTGAATTATTAAAGCAAGGCATTGGTAACCGCGTTGTTGCTTT
>JAZOBX010000345.1:0-8006 GCA_045596205.1 Eubacteriales bacterium
AAGGTTTTTGCAATAAGGGTAGCGCCTTTTTCGTTGGGATGCACTCTGTCCCAAGCCACGGAAGCGGAATGGCGGAAACGGAAATAAGAGTCAAACATTTCCTGCAGATCTACCAGAACGCAGTTCTCTTCTTTTGCCAGCTTGCGGCAAATATCACAGTATTCATCCATTCTGCGGCGCATGGGGTCATCTCTGAGAGGCTCCATGTAGTAGGGGGTGAGCAAAAAGACTTTTTTTGCCACGGCTTTGGACTTTACAATCATTTCCCTGACATTGTTTTCATACTCTTCGGGAAAAACGGCATAGTCGGGCATGGCGGCACAGTCAAACTGACGCCACACGTCGTTGATACCGATGCAGATACTGATATAATCGGGGTGGAGGTCAATGACGTCACGGTCAAAGCGTTCCAGAAGGTCGCGGCTGGTGTTGCCGCTGATGCCTGCATTGGTCACGCGGATGGCAAGCTCGGGATAGTATGCGGCAAGCATATTGTCGATCATGCGCACGTATCCGTGGCCAAGATTGTCAAAAAGCCCCTCTCCGCGGTGTTGGGCTCTGCCGACATCGGTCACCGAGTCTCCTGCAAATACGATTCTGTCCATGTGTTGAAACAGCATATTTCGTCCTCTTTTCTCCGCTTTTTGCCCTTTGATTTTGCGGTTTTTATCATAGGCACATTATACCAAACCCCCTCGCCTCTGTCAAGCAGAAAAACCGCGCCCCTTTGCTCATTCCAAATAGACTTACCATATATATAATATGGAAACTGCAGATTTGTCTCTTGAGAATGTGTCAAAAATCTCTGATTTTGCCGTCTTTTGTCAGGTGATTTTGGCTGATTTTGGCAAAAGGGGAAAGCTTTGGACATATTTTGCAAAAAAACCGAAAAATTCTTCTCATTTTCTGCTTTTTGTATTTAATTATCTCTTGCTTTTTTTAAAATGATGTGTTACAATATCATATATAAATTTGCTTATTTTATTTTTCGGTTATAGCGGAAATCTTTTTTTCGGATGAACACCAACATTTTCATCTAAACTGTTTCAGTTTTGACGAACACTAAAAAAAGTAAAGCGAAGGAATGTGAAATGATTTTGGATCTGCAGAAAGCGAGTGTACTCAAAAGAGCTTCGGCTTTTTTACTTGACTTGATTCTTTTTAGCATTCTTGCCGTTGGTTTCGCCGTTCTCGTTTCCACCGTAACCAGATACGATACATACGCCCAAAAACAAGATCAATTTTTAGACACTTATGCCGAGCAATACCTTGGAATGAAGTTAGATGATTTTGAAAAGCTTACAGATGATGAACAAAAGCCATACGAACAGGCCTATCTGGATATGTACAAGGCCTTAAACGATGACAAAGAATTCAGCCAGAACTTTTCGATGATTGTTTCGCTTTCCCTTCTGATGGTTTCGCTCGGTATTTTTTTAGCCATTTTGGTGCTGGAATTCATCATTCCTCTTATTCTCAAAAACGGGCAGACTGTGGGGAAGAAAGTGTTTGGTATTGCGGTGATCCGTCCTAACGGCGTGAAAGCCAATCACGTCTCTCTCTTTATCCGCGCATTGCTCGGAAAGTACACCATTGAGACCATGATTCCCGTTTTGCTCATTATGATGATGAGCTTTGGTATGATCGGGGTTGTGGCGCCCATTATCCTGCTTGGTATCTGCATTCTTGAGGTAGTCGTATTTGCCGTATCGGGTACGAATTCCCTGATCCACGACGTGATATCCGACACCGTATCCGTGGATATGGCAAGCCAGATGATCTTTGACGATGACGAATGCCTGATTGCCTACAAGACCAGACTGGCAGCGGAAGCCGCAGAGCGCAAACCTTATTAAAGAAGAACTTTCAAAAAATAAAAATTACATACACAAAGGAAAGGGTACAAATGAAAGTCGTATTAGAGCATGTCACCAAAATTTTCCCCAGCCGTAGCAAAAAAGCGGGTGAAGAGGTTGTTGCAGTCAATGACTTTACCTTCGAAATTCCCGACGGTAAACTGATTGGTCTGCTCGGTCCTTCCGGTTGCGGAAAAAGTACAACACTGTACATGATTTGCGGTCTGCAAAAAACCTCAAGCGGCCGTATCTATTTCGGCGACGATGACGTCACCGATCTGCCTCCCGAAAGCAGAGGCGTTGGTCTGGTATTCCAGAACTACGCGCTCTATCCTCACATGACCGTCAAGCAAAACATCCTGTTCCCTCTGCAAAACCTGAAGGGTGCAGACAAGCTTTCCAAAGAGGAAATGCTGGAAAGAGCTTACAACGCCGCAAGACTGGTGCAGATTGACGAACTGATGGAAAGAAAGCCCAGCGAGCTGTCCGGCGGTCAGCAACAGCGCGTTGCCATCGCCCGCGCACTGGTAAAAATGCCTCGTGTTCTCCTGCTTGACGAACCTCTCTCCAACCTGGACGCACGTCTGCGTCTCCAGACCAGAGAGGAAATCAAGAGAATCCAGAAAGAAACCCAGATTACCACCGTATTCGTTACCCACGACCAGGAAGAAGCTATGAGCATTTCCGCTATGATCGTTGTGATGAAGCTGGGTGTTGTACAGCAAATCGGCAAGCCTCAGGACGTGTATGACGATCCTACCAACCTGTTCGTTGCCAAGTTCCTCGGTACTCCTCCTATCAACGTGTTTGAAGGCAGAGTGGCAGGCGGCAAGCTGTACTTTGGTGAAGAAGCCGTGCTGGACGCTCCCGGCGTAGATGACCAAGACGTGTTCGTCGGTATCCGTCCCGAAGGCTTTATCATTGACGAAGCAGGCGCGTTTACCTGCAATGTTTCCAACGTAGAGGTCATGGGTCGTGACGTAAGCGTTGTTTGTACCAATGCCGCTTCCGTGAATCCCGTCATCCGCGCCATCGTTGATGCAGACGACATCAAGGATAAGGATGCCAAAACCGTTCGCTACTCTCTCAAGCCTCACAAGGTCTTCCTCTTTAATAAGGAAACCGAGCAAAGAATTCGTTTTTGAGGTGAACTGATATGGTAGATAGTAAACAACAATGGAAGGCGTGGCTGTACCTTTCTCCCGCGATTATTCTGTTGCTGGTCTTTACGGTTTGGCCCATTATCAACACCGTAAGAATGGCATTTCTCAACAATTATCGCGGTCTTGAAGCCGTTGCAGGCGCCACCTTTGAATTCGGTATTGAGAACTTTACCAAGGTTATTGAATACAAAAAATTCCTTGACTGCCTCAAAACCACTATGTTGCTTTGCGTTCTGACTGTGCCGATCTCTACCTTCCTGGCATTGCTCATCGCCGTTTGTCTGAATGCAATCCGCCCCCTGAAGAGATTTTTGCAAACCGTCTTCTTCCTTCCCTACGTCACCAACTCCATCGCCATCGGTATGGTGTTCGCCGCCATGTTTAACATCATCGGCCGACTGGGAACTGAGACCTTGGTCAGCGCAGGTATTATCAACAACGTCATTGAATTCTTCGGCGGCAAGCCTATTGACTGGATCAACACCAGCTCAACTTACGCCGCAAACATTGCCGTTATGACCGTTTACATCGTATGGAATGCTCTGCCTTTCAAGATTCTGATCCTGCTGGGCGGTCTCCAGAGTGTAAACAAACAGTACTATGATGCCGCAAAGGTTGACGGTACTTCCCGCGTCAGAGTATTTACCCGCATTACCGTGCCTATGCTTTCTCCCATGCTCGCCTATGTCATCATCACCGGTTTCATCGGCGGATTTAAGGAATACAGCAGTATCGTCGGTATTTTCGGCGCTACTATGGGTCCTCCTCAGGACAAAGGCAGACTCAACACCATGGTCGGATTTATTTACGATGCGCTGAAAGGCAACAACCAAGGCCGCGCCAGTGCGGCGGCACTGATTCTGTTCGGTATCATTTTGATCGTCACTATGATCAACTTGTACGTCAGTAAGAAGAAAGTACACTATTAAGAGAGGTAACAGCAATGAAAGAAAAAATCGTAAATTTGTTCAACTCTCTTAAAGAAAAGGTTTGCGGCATTTTTGCAAAGAAAAACGCTGAAGACCAAGATCTGACAAAAGTCACCATGCAAGAAAAAGACATGGAAAAGGTTGCCTCCACCCAAAAGATCATGAGAGTGGTCGTGCAAGTATTGCTCTACCTCTTCCTTGGCGTGATGGCGCTGATCGTCCTCTTCCCCTTCTACTGGATGATCATCTCCTCTCTCAAGAGTCTGGCGGAATACCGCTTGACCAAGCCCACCCTGTTCCCAAGAGAAATTATCTGGGAAAACTATGCGGGGGTATTCAGAAATGATGACCTCCAACTGACCACGCTGTTTTTGAACACCATGTACGTTGGTATCGTGTCCACCGTCATTTCCTTAGTGATCACCGTTATTTCCGCTTTTGCGTTTGCAAGACTGGAATTTAAGGGCAGAGACGCTATGTTTGCGGCGCTTCTTGCTACCATGATGATCCCCGGCGAGCTGTTCACCATTACCAACTACCAAACCGTGTACTCCTTCCAGAACATCCCCTTCCTGGCTTGGATGGGACCAAATACCTTTGGCGTTCTGATCGTACCGTTCCTTGTGAGCGTGTTCTACATTTACCTGCTCCGCCAAAACTTCCTGCAGATTCCAAACGAGCTGTATCTTGCCGCAAAAGTGGACGGTACAAGCGATCTGAAGTATCTGTGGAAGGTCATGATCCCCCTGTCTCTTCCCACTCTTATTTCGATTACCATCCTGAAGATGATGGGTGCGTGGAACTCCTACGTATGGCCCAACCTGGTTGCCAACGACGAAGCACACCGCCTCATCACCAACGGTCTGCGTAACGCATTTACCGATACCACAGGCGACGTCAACTATCCTCAACAGATGGCAGCCGTTGCATTGGTATCTCTCCCCCTGTTCTTGGTATTCGTATTCCTGCGTAAATACATTATGAAGGGCGTTAGCCGCAGCGGTATCAAGGGTTAATCAAGCGCAAGCTTGTTAATCATATATACTTTAAAAACCAAAAAATAAAAACAAGAAAGGGAAACAATTATGAAGAAGAAACTTCTCGCGCTCCTCTTGCTCACCCTCATGCTTGTCAACACCATGCTTCTGACTGCATGCGGTGGCAACCAAAAGACCACAGCCCCCGATATCCAAGCCAGCGATATCAACTTTGACCCCAATGAGCCCGTAACCATTAAGTTCGTGCATACCATGGGCGCTGCTCTCCAGGAAGTTCTGGACGAGTACATCATTGAATTCAACAAGCTGTACCCCAACATCACCGTTGAACACGAAAACGGCGGCGGCTACGATGACGTTCGCGACAATCTGAAAACCCAGATCAACGTTGGCGCGCAACCCAACATCGCTTACTGCTATCCCGACCACGTAGCTCTCTACAACATGGCAGGCGCTGTACAAACTCTTGATGACTTTATCAGCAGCACCACCGTTGTGGTCAGAGCAGACGGCACCAGCGAAACCATCGGTCTGACCCAAGAACAAATCGATGCATTCGTTGACGGCTTCTACGCCGAAGGCGCAGCTTACGGCGACGGCAAAATGTACACCATGCCTTTCTCCAAATCCACCGAAGTTCTCTACTACAACAAAGAATTCTTCGCAGAACACAACCTGAAAGTTCCCACCACTTGGGAAGAAATGGAAGACGTTTGCAAGAAGATCAAAGAAATCGATCCCAAGTCCATTCCTCTTGGATATGACAGCGAAGCAAACCTGTTCATCACCATGTGCGAACAGCTGGGCTCCGATTACACCAGTGCTTCCGGCGACCACTACCTCTTTGACAATGAAGAAAACAAAGCATTCGTAGCAATGTTCAGAGATTGGTTCCAAAAAGGTTACATGACCACCAAAGCTCTCCACGGCGCATACACCTCCGCTCTCTTCATCAACATTCCTACCGAAGAAAACCCTGTTCGTTCCTACATGTCTATCGGTTCTTCCGGTGGCGCACAGCACCAACGTCCTACCGCTAACACCGACGGCAGCTATCCCTTCACCGTAGGTATCGCTCCCATTCCCCAAGCAAATCCTGATGCTCCCGCAGCAATCTCCCAAGGTCCTAACGTAACCATCTTCAAGAAATCCAATCCTCAAGAAGTCGTTGCTTCCTGGCTGTTTGTGAAATACCTCACCACCAGCGTTGACTTCCAGGCTGCTTTCTCCGTGAAATCCGGTTACATGCCCGTTCTTGAAACCGTAGCAGAAAACGAAATCTACAAAGAATACATTGCTAACGCTGAAAACGGTAACAACTACATCACCGCTCTCTCCGTAAAAGTTTCTCTGGAACAAGGCAATGCATACTTCGTATCTCCTGCGTTCAACGGTTCTTCCACCGCCCGTGACGAAGTTGGCGCAATCATTACCGCCGTGCTTCCTTTCGAAGGCGATGCAAATGCTGTAAAGAACAAGATCGACCAAGAATTCCAGGATGCCATCGACGAATGCGAATACAACAGCTAATTGTTTCCCCTTTTCTCCCCAAACAAATTGAATTTTTAATGCATTGAGAGTACAAACATGAAAAAACTGAACAAAGTGCTTTCAATACTTTTGCTGGTAACTATGTTGGTATTGTCACTTGCCTCCTGTCAAAGTGGCGGTGACAAGACCACTACCACTACCCAAAAACCCGAAGCAGTGGACTATGCAGGTCAACTGAAATTGGATATGACTTCTTCCTCTGCGAAAGCAGAAGTCATCCGCGTCAAAACCTTCGTTGACGGCGATACCACTCACTTTTACGTGCCCGAATCTGTGGCAGAATACGGCGTGCTGAAAGCCAGATACATGGCCATCAATACTCCCGAATCCACAGGTAAAATCGAGCCTTACGGCAAAATGGCTTCCCGTTTCACCAAAGAAAAACTGTTAAGCGCCGTTTCCATTATCATTGAATCCGATAATGAAACATGGAATCTGGATTCTACCGGCGACAGACACATGGTTTGGGTATGGTACAAAACCTCAGAAACCGGCGAGTATAGAAACTTAAACCTTGAAATTCTCCAAAACGGTCTGGCATTGCCCTCTAACGCAGGTAACAACCGCTACGGTTCTTACTGCACAGACGCATTGGCCCAGGCAAGAGCTCTTTCCCTGTACGTTTTCTCCGGTCAAAAAGACCCTGAAATGTACGACGGTGCCGCTATCGAGCTGACACTGAAAGAGTTGAGACTGCACATTGAAGACTATAAAGACAAAGTTGTGACTTTTGAAGCAGGCGTGGTGATGAACACCGGTAACAACTCCATTTACGTGGAAGCCTACGATGAAGAAACAGGTCTTTACTACGGCATGAGCGTATACTACGGCTTTGGTCTGGAAGGCCCCGGTATGGAAATCCTCCAGGTGGGCAATATCGTCCGCATCGTGGGTTCCGTGCAATACTACGAAGCAGGCGGCACCTACCAGATCTCCGACATTAAATACAATATGTTCAAGCCCAACAGCAGCGAAAACATCAAAAAACTCGGTGACGGTTATGAGGGCAAGTTCCTGCTGACCACCGTAAACGAATTCGTGAACGGCACCACCAATATTACTTTGGAAGATACCGTTGCCACTTACGAATTCAAGTATCTGACGATGAACTCTTCTATTTCCTTTGAAAACCTTAAAGTTGTTGACGTGTATACCACTACCAACGCCGCCAGCGCATCCAAGGGTGCTATGACTCTGACCTGCGAGCAAAACGGCGTGCGCATCACCATTCGTACCAACGTTTTGTATGATGCAGAAGGTAACCTTGTCACCGAAGACGCTTACGAAGGTAAAACCATCAACGTAAAAGGCTTCGTGGAATATTATCTTCCCGAAGGCCAAACCACAGGTCAATACCAAATCAAGGTGCTGACCCCCGACCAGATTACCGTTCTGGACTAACCCCTTCCTTATTATTTATAAGAACCCACAATTTATAAAGTCGGATCGTAGCCATGTCGTTCTGTGAGCCAAGGAGTTGGCTAAGACATTTGTCTTCCTAAGACCGCT
>JAZOBX010000346.1:0-8334 GCA_045596205.1 Eubacteriales bacterium
AAGCAAAGAGCCAATGTGCAGATAAGTAACATCACCAGTACCAATTTTTTCATAACAGTCTCCTTTGTGTCTCAAAAGTTCTGTGTAATTTTGCAGTATAAAATAAAATCTTATGATTTCTATTGTAATAAGGATAGTACCACTTTCATTCTACCACACCCCTTCCCCCTTGTCAACATTTCGCTCATTTTTCACCATCTCTTGTTATCGTCTCTCGGGCAAACAAAAAGTGAACAGTGATGAAACCCGCAAATAGGATTTGCGGGTCGTTAAGAATCGGACATTGCCCGATGTGAAGAATTTTGCCTCTGGCAAAATGTTAAGAGTTTTCCATAAGCGAAACAAATAGAAATTCCCCTTTCGCCAAAGGCAAAAGGGGAATGGTAAGATATGAATTGTTTTTTTCTTCTTTACGAAGAAGATTTTCATATTTTACAGTGAGTAAAATATGAAGTGAAAAGTGAAGAGCGAAAAGTGAAGAGTGAAGAGTTGAAAAATTTGCTTACAGCAAATTTTTCACTTCGGCAAGTGCTTCATCAACCTTAGCAATCTCCTTGCCGCCGCTCATGGCGCTGTCGGGGCGGCCGCCGCCTTTGCCGCCGGTGATGGCGGAGACGGTGCGGAGGATGTTGCCTGCGTGGGCGCCTGCCTTGACGGCGGCTTCGCCACAGCAAGCCACGAAGTTGAGCTTTTCGCCTTGGACGACGGCGAAGACCACCACCATATCGGGGTGAGCGGACTTGATGGAATCGCACATTCTTCTGGCTTCGTCCACGGTGGTGTTCAGGCGGGCGGTCAGCACCTTCACTGCGCCCACAGCTTCTGCCTTTTGGAGCAGGCTATTGACCTCTGCCATGGCGAGGCGGTCGTTGGCGCTGTCCAGGGCGCGTTTCAGTTCCTTCATTTCCGCATGGAGCTGCTCAATGCGGCGGGTAATGTCGGCGGTGGTTTGGGCTTTCAGGTCTTTGGCAATGCTGTGGAGCAGGTTTTCCTGCTGGGTGAGCTTTTCGGTCACGCCGTAGCCTGTGGTGCCTTCAATTCTGCGCACGCCTGCGGCAACGGAGCCCTCAGACAGTACGGTGAAGAGACCGATCTCGCCTGTGTTAGAGACGTGGGTACCGCCGCAGAGCTCAATAGAGAAGTCGCCCATTTTGACCATACGGACTTTATCGCCGTATTTTTCGCCAAAGAGGGCGGTAGCGCCCGCTTCGGTGGCGTGGGCCATATCGGTAACGGTGGTTTCTACCAAGGATGCGCGCATGATTTCGGCATTCACCAGGGCTTCCACCTCAGCAATTTCTTCTTTGGTCATGGGCGCGAAGTGGGAGAAGTCAAAGCGCACGCGCTCTGCATCCACGTAGGAGCCTGCTTGCGCCACGTGGTTGCCCAGCACCTTTTTAAGGGCGGCTTGGAGCAAATGCGCCGTGGAGTGGTTGCGGCGAATGGCGTCTCTTCTTGCGCCGTCAAGGGTGACGGTCACGGTATCGCCTACGGAAAGGGTACCGTCGGACAGGGTGGCAAGGTGGAGATATACGCCGTCGGTTTTCTTGGTGTCGGTAATGGCAAAGCTGCCGCCCTCGCACACGCCTGCGCCTTCGTCACCGACCTGGCCGCCGCCCTCACCGTAGAATACGGTTTGGTCAAGCACCAGGGAGAAGTCGCCTTCGCTGACACTTTCCACAGGCTGGCCTTCGCTAAAGAGTGCAAGGACTTTCGCCTCGCAGGAGTAGGCTTCGTAGCCCAAAAATTCAGTTTTGGCAAGACCTTCCAGCAGGGTCTTACTGCTGTCGCTCCAACCGCTGATGTTGCCTCTGGCGGCTCTGGCGCGGGAGCGTTGCTCGCCCATAAGAGCGGTGAAGGTTTCCTCGTCTGCCACCATGCCTCTTTCCTCAATCAGCTCGCGGGTGAGGTCATAGGGGAAGCCGTAGGTATCGTAAAGCTTGAAAATGTCTGCGCCGGGAACGGTCTTTTCGCCTTTTGCTTCCAGCTCGTCCAAGACAGAGCGGAGAATGTTCAGACCGGCGTCGATGGTAGCGTCAAAGCGGGTTTCTTCCATTTCAAGCACACGGCGGATATAGCTTTCTTTTTCCACCAGCTCGGGATATGCCACGGCATTGTTCTCTATGGCAACGGCAAGCAGGTCAATGAGGAAAGGATGGTTAATGCCCAACAGCTTACCGTGGCGGCAGGCGCGGCGAATGATGCGGCGAAGCACGTAGCCTCTGCCCTCGTTGGAGGGGATCACGCCGTCGCAGATCATAAACATGGCACTCTTGATATGGTCGGTGCAAACGCGGATGGAGATATCGTCTTTGGCATCTTTGCCGTAGGTTTTGGAGGCAATTTCGCATACACGGTTTAAGATATTGCGGTTGGTGTCTACCTCAAACATGTTGTCCACGCTTTGCAGTACGCAAGCCAGTCTTTCCAGGCCCATGCCCGTATCAATATTCTTTTGGGCAAGCTCGGTATAGGTGCCTTTGCCGTCGCTGGAGAACTGGGAGAACACGTTGTTCCAGATTTCCATATAGCGGTCGCAGTCGCAACCGGGCTTACAGTCGGGAGAGCCGCAACCGTATTTGATGCCGCGGTCAAAGTAGATTTCGGAGCAAGGTCCGCAGGGGCCTGTGCCGTGTTCCCAGAAGTTGTCTGCCTTGCCCATTTTCACAATGCGGCATTCGGGCACACCCACCACGTCACGCCAGAAAGCGTAGGACTCGTCGTCTTCCTCGTAAACGGAGGGCCAGAGCAGTTCTGCGGGAATGTCCATCCAGTCTTTTGAGGTCAGAAATTCCCAAGACCAGGTAATGGCTTCTTTTTTGAAGTAATCCCCAAAGGAGAAGTTGCCCAGCATCTCAAAGAAGGTGCCGTGGCGGGCGGTATGCCCTACTCTGTCCAGGTCGGGGGTACGGATACATTTCTGGCAGGTGGTAACTCTGCGTCTGGGAGGGATTTCCTCACCTGTAAAATATTTTTTCATCGGCGCCATGCCCGAGTTGATGAGCAACAGAGACTTGTCCCCTTGGGGTACCAGGGGGAAGCTGGGCAAACGCAAATGCCCCTTGCTTTCAAAAAAGGACAGATACGCCTCGCGCACGTCGTTGAGTGACATCCATTTCATATTTTGTTCCTCGCAAAAGTGAATTTTTAGTGTGCGTTTGGATTTCCAAACCGCTATTTTACCAATTTACTATTATATAATTTTCTTTAGAGTTTGTCAAGGACTTTCCGCCCGAAAGAGCCAGCTTTTGTGCGCCGTCAATTTTTTGCACATACTTGCTGATTTTACCGTCAGCCGAAGGGTCATTTCTTGCTTTCTCTTCCCACACAAAAACAGGCTTGCCCAAAGGCAAGCCTGCCAATATGAATCTTTTTTACTTGCGCGCTCTTTACAAGCTAAGTCCTTTTCTTTCTAAAAGTTTCTTTAACCTTTTTATTACTTTATCGTTTTTATCGTTCGTACAAAAACTGATAAACGAATCATAAGATTTAGAACCACGTTCAAATGATATTTTCTTTTTGTTTTCAGAAATAGTCACAAGAGTAGACGATCTAATATACGCCGATTCTGACAATTTAATATCCTGTATATTACTGTATTGTATTTCAACGATTTTCCCAAACTGCTTTTGCCAAATCTTGGTGTCGTCCATATACACCAACGAATTCAATTTGAATATACAGTACAAAACAAACAAAATATGAAGTAAAGAAAGGGACACAGGAACAAGAAAAATGATTAAATTGACGTCTTTGAAATGAAACAACACAGGCATAGTAAGAGCACTTAGCATAAATGTCATCATGCAAAAACAGCTTCTTTCTGTACAAGGCCTACTTTTATGAATGTTACTCACCATTTCGCTCCTCTCCAATATACATTCACCACACTGTTCGCCATACCCGCAATCATTCAACATACCAACAAACGCCTCTTCCTAATCAATATATTACACCATTACATCCTGCGTAAATTCCTACGCCAACACCCGCCATTAAACCTCCGAGCCAACTACCCCTATGTATAGACCTGTCTTTTGCTTTTCAGAAAATGGCATTTATTGCCGTTTTGTTGCGCTTGGCTTAAGAGTCAATAGAAATGCCATAAAAAGATCGGCTTGATGCAATTTGCCTTTTTATGGATTCGGAAACAACGGTGAACACATCTGTGCTTGATAAAAATCTCTTTTTCTTCATGACTCGTTTCCAATGCTCCAAATCTGTTCCATACACGTTGATTTCTTTACTTGAATTGAACACAAAAATTTCTCGCAACTCTTCTCTGCTATCTAACCTATAAAAGCAAATAGGCTCTAAAGGGTATTTTCTATATCTTTTGATTGCAAAGAAATGTGTATGGTTGTGCACAAGCGCCACAATCGTATCCATAGGAATTGTATCGCTTTTTGCAAAAGTTAAAAATTCAAATATAAATCCATGTTCCGCTAAAATGGAGAATTTGGACAGAATGTCTTCCTTTTCAATTTCCAACCACATTGTAAAGACCTCCCAAAGTTCTATAGAGTCTATATAGGTGTTGTCAAAATGTGTCTTTATGGTTTCGGCGTGTGTTTAATCACCTGAAGAAAATACCTCTCCGTCATAATTATCAATGATGAAATCTTTGATATGCTCTTTGATTTTTTCTTTTAAGATTTCGGATTGTCTGAGGGATAAATCCATGTAAAAACATACATACTTTTATTTTCTTTCTTTCCCTGTCCAGTACACCTGCCCTGCGTGGAGAGAATAGAGGCCGATTTTGGCGGGGGCTTTGCCGAAAATCTCGGAAATGGCAAGAGAGTAGTATTTCAGCTGCTCCGCATGGCGGGAGAACAGCTTTTCGTAGGCAAGGGCGGGGGTTGCCAGTTCGTCTCTGGTGAGACGGTCGGTTTTGTAGTCGATGAGGGTCATTTCGCCCTTTTCGTCAAAGAGAATGCAGTCGATAACGCCCTGCACCAGGATATATTCCCCTGTCAGCTGGAATTTCAGCGTCTCGTCGGCGGTATACTCCGCGGCAGGCAGGCGCACGTGGAAGCGGAATTCCCGCTTGATATCTTGCATGGACAAAAGCGTGTCAAAGAAGGGGGATTTGCGGAAGCGTTCCAATTCTTCTATACGCACCAGGTCTGCCGTTTCGGCGTCAATAAAGTGCTTTTCCACCAAGCGATCCAGCTCCGCTTTTGCCCCCTTGCGGTGCAGATTCTCAAAATCGCAGAACTGCATAAACAGGTGGGTGGCGGTGCCGCGCTCGGCGGGGGAGTGGCCTTCTTTTGGCTGATAGAAGGCGGGAAGGATCTGCCCTTCGTGGGCGGTTGCCAACAGGGGCAGCTCGTCCTCGGTGCCGTCCAGCACGGTGGGGGTCAGGCGGGACACCGCAATTTTCCCGGGAATGCGATGGAGATAGGCGTAAGGATAGGTAAACCCAAAGCGGCGTTCCAGTTCCTCATAGAGCGCGGGGTCGGGGTACACCGGATCAGGGGGAGCGGTATTGCCTTGGGTGGCTTGGGGAAGGTCTGGCCATACCCGTTTGAGCTGATGGGCAGGCACGGCCGCCGCCACCATGAGAAAATGGCTTTTGGCTTGGAGAATGCTCCATCCGGTGGGGGCGTCCTTGATGCACCGCACCTTTTTGAGCAGACTTTCCGTGTTGTTTTTCTTAGGGGCAAGGGCGGTGATATACAGCCGCTCCACGGCGCGGGTCAGCGCCACGTACAGCACCCGCATTTCCTCTTCCCTGTTGCTCCGGCGAATGGCTTCCTTGGCCGCCTCCCGCATGGGCGTGTCCAGCGCTACCATGCCCGTTTCGTCGCGGAGGGTGAAGGTGAGCCCGAAATCGGGGTGGAACAGCACCTTCTTGCGCAGGTCTGTTTCGTTAAAGCCCGATGCCGTACCGCAGACGAAGGTGACGGGAAATTCCAAGCCCTTGGAGGAGTGGACGGTCATAATGCGCACCTTTTTGGGGTCTACCGAGGCGCGGGCGGGGGTTCTCATTTGGTTGCCCGATTGGATAATCTGGTTCAGATAGTCAATAAAGGCGTGGAGGCCTTTGAAATCCGAGCCCTCAAAGGTACGGGCATAGTGGTAGAGCATTAGCAGGTTTTCTCTGCCGCCGCCTGTGTTTTTGGAAAGCGACAGCAGTCCCGTTTCGTCATACATACGGCGAAGCAATCTATCCACAGGCACGCACTCTGCCAGGGTGCGATATCTGGAAAGGTCGGAAAGCAACCGCTCGCAGGCGGTATTTTCGGGATGGGCCTCGGCATACTGCAAAAGCGAACGGTAGAGAGGCATTTCCACCCCTGTTTCCATACGGATGCGGGTCAGGTCGTCTTGGCTAAAGCCGTAGAGAGGAGACTGCATCAGCCCTGCCAGATAAATATCCCGCAAAGGATTATCCACGGCGTTCAGCAAGCAAAGGCAAAGCAGCACCTCAGGCACAAGGAAAAATTCCTTGGCGTCCGACAGCTCCACCCCCACGCCCAATTCCATCAGGGCTTTGGCGTAGACGTTGCTCTTTTTTCGCACCGAACGGAGCAAAATGGCAATGTTCGCCGGCTCGTAAATCGGCTCGCCTTTTTCATCTTCAAGAGACAGCAAGCGTTTGATTTCTTTTGCCACGTACCGCGCTTCTTCATGCACGCGGCGGTCTTCCTCGGGGCTATCGTTTTCGTCCTCGCCCCCAAAGCTGTCATCTTCCTCATCCTCTGCCAAAAGGGAGGATGGGTCCTCTTCTTCGGGGACGGGGTCATTTTCTTCCTCGCGATAGCAAAGCACCACCTCAGGAGAAGCAACACCCTCAATGCCGTTGCCGCAAATCAGCTTGTCACCGTCTTCATAGCCGATGCTTTCGCCTGCATGGGTGAAAAGAAAATCAAACACACCGTTAACACCCTCAATAGTCTTTTTGGTGGAACGGAAATTTTTAGAAAGATATACAGACGCAAAGGGGCTATCCCCTGCCTCAGACAGCAGAGGAAAGTCTTTTTTCATTTGGGCAAAGAGCGTAGGCTCGGCGCGGCGGAAGCTGTAAATGCTTTGCTTAATATCGCCTACCATAAAGCGGTTATCGGGACGGGAAATGGCAGAGATGATCTCGTGTTGCATACGGTTGATATCCTGGTACTCGTCCACGTAAATATAGTCAAAATCCGCCGCAACAGATTTGGCAATGGCGCTGGGCTCGCCGTTTTCATAGAGAATTTTGCACAGCTTATGCTCCAGGTCACTGAAATCGCAAATTCTGCGACGGTTCTTTTCATTTTCATACAGCGCCGTAAAGCCGTCAATGATTTTGCACACCAGAAGGGCATTTTTTCCCGTCTCCGCAAGGGCTTGCTTCCATGCGGCAGGGGCGAAGGAATAATACCGCCCCGCATACTGTCCAACGGTTTTTTTATACACCTCCCGCGCGGCTTTGAACTCTTCCAGCAACTCCAAATCCGCTCCCGACACCTTGGGGCGAAAAACCGCCGCCTTAAAGGAGGTAAAGGCCTCGCGGGTCTGGGCAAAGCTGACTCTTGTGCTGTCTGCCATGTTTTGGAGCAACGCCAGGTCGCTTTTCAGCACCTTGGAAATAGAGGGCAGGTTTTCGGGCTCCTCCGCGCAGGCGCGGTCGGCGGCCTTCTGCAGATACGCCATGGCAGAGGCGCACATCTCCCGCGTTTGCGCAAAGATGAATTGCCCAAAAAGAGAATCCTCTACCCTGCCTTCGCTGTCTAAAAGGACACGCTCTGCCTTGGCAGAAAGGTATCCCGTGCGCTCGGGGTAGTTGGCGGCCACCCGATACAGCTCCAGCAATACGTCTGCCACGCCTGCTTCCTCTTTGGGCTCGGTGAGCAGCTCCGCCAAGGCGCAAAAGTCCTCGCTGGAACAAATTTCTTCTGCTTCGCCCTCATAGAGTCGGTTGACCAGTCGGCTCATGACCTCACGCATGAGAATGGTTTTTTCCGCCTCGTCCGCAATGCGCACGGAGGGAGACACGCCTGCCTCGGCGGCGTGTTCTTTGAGCAAACGGTAGAAAAAGCTGTCTACCGTACTGATCTGGGCAGAGGGTAAGGCAGAAAGCTGCTCTGCCAGGCGGCTGTTTTCGGGATGCTCCTCGCAGGCCTCCCGCAAGGCGTCGCGCACGTGGGCGCGAAGGTCGGCGGCAGAGGCTTTCGTATAGGTAATCACCAGCATACGGGAAATATCCGCAGGGTGTTTTTCATCCAGCAAAGAAGTAATAATGCGCGCGGTCAGGGTGGTGGTTTTCCCTGCCCCCGCCGCCGCAGACACCAAAAGCGTCTTGTCTCTTTGGTCTATCGCGCTCTGCTGTTCGGGTGTAAATGGCAT
>JAZOBX010000347.1:0-5887 GCA_045596205.1 Eubacteriales bacterium
AGCAACGCTTTCGCGTGGCCTTCCGCATCCTCGGTGACAGTCCCTAAATAGTCGTAGCGCAAGCGCAGGGCATAGTAAAATGCATCGTGAAAATACTGCAGTCGACTTTCATAGGTGGTATAGTCGGTGATGTGGGAGAGAAAGCGGCGGGACTCTATGCAACGGTCCCAGGTTCTGCCTTTTTCTGTGAAGTCGGAGAGCATCAGCAGCCTGGCAAACAGAGGCATTCCCACCGCCCCCACGGTATGGTGACGAATCGCCCACAAAATCTCTTCGTCTACCAGATGGGGAAAATCGCGGGCGGCAATAAATGCGCCGCTTTGGGCGTGAATGATGGGAGGGGTGTTGGCTTCTTTTTCGGTCAGCGGCACCCCCAGACGGCGGCAGAGAGCCAGTTGTTCGCTGTCGGGCACGTCTTTGGCAATATCGTGGAGCAACGCCGCTACCCGCAGACGGTCAAGTTCATTTGGCAAGAGCAATTCTCCCAAAAAGACAATCTGCTCCTCCACGCCCAGCACATGGGCAAGGCGTTTTTCGGGCAGTCGCCGTTTGACCTCCTCGCGGAGGGCGTCAATTTGTTGTTTTGTCATTTGTATAATCCGTTGCGCTCAATATAGTATACCACTCCCCTTGGAAGGTGTTTTTCATACTCTTCCTTTTTTCCTTCTTTGATAAGCGCACGAATTTGAGTAGAAGAAATGGGATAGGGAGAGGCAGGAAGGAGCTCTACTTCCTTGCCGTAGTGATTGGCATAAAATTGGTTTTTTTCGGCTAATAATGCTTCTATTTCCGAATCATCCCGCGGGATGCAAACGAAGTTTGCCAGCTGAAACAGGTAAGAGGGTTCTTTCCATTTGTCTAAAGACAAAGCTGTATCGGTGCCACAAAGGAAATACAGCTCTACGCCACCCATCCAAAGCTCGGAAAGGGTGTCTACCGTATAGCTCGGACCGCCTCGCTTTATTTCCGTATCTAACACGTAAACGTTTTCCAGCCCTGAAAAAGCCAGACAGCACATTTCAAAACGGCGAAAGGGGGACACTTCGCTCTCTTGCTTTCCGGGAGAGACATAGGAGGGGATGATATACAGATAATCCAGCTCCTTGGCTTGCATAAACAGCATGGCGCTTCTTACATGCCCTTTGTGAGGCGGTGAAAAAGTACCGCCAAACACACCTATACGACGCTTAGTCATCTAAAAATATCCTTTGCTTTTTTTCGGAGCGGCGGTACAGCACGAATTTGGTGCCGACCACGGAAATGACGTCGGACGCGGTTTGCTCGGCAATACTATCGGCGGCTTCTCTTGCGGTGTAGCCGCTGTTTTCCAGCACGCGGAGCTTAATCAGCTCTCTGGCTTCCAAAGCGGCGCTGACCTGGTGGCAAATTTCTTCGGTGATGCCGCCTTTACCGATTTGAAAAATGGTATCGTAGCCGTTTGCCATAGCGCGGAGACGGCTTCTTTGTTTTCCCGTTAACATGGGTATACTCCTTTGGGTGTACTTGGGTCAGATATATTCTGTAAGTGCTTTGCAGAAGGCCTTCATGGCCACGCCTCTGTGGCTGATGGCGTTCTTTTCTTCCTCGGAGGCCTCGGCAAAGGTTTTGCCGATACCATCGTGGTAAAAGAGGCTGTCGTATCCAAAGCCGCCCTCTCCCCGCTCTTCAAAGAGAACACTGCCGGGGCATTCGCCAAAAACGGTAAAGCTTCTGCCGTCGGGGAATGCGCAGGCGATGGCGGAGATGAATTTGGCGGTGCGCCGCTCGGCAGGTACGTCCTTCATGGCTTTTAGCAGCAAAGCGCGGTTTTCGGCATCGGTGGCGTTTTCTCCCGCATAGCGGGCGGTGTACACGCCGGGGGCGCCTTCAAGCACATCTACGGCAAGACCAGAGTCGTCTGCCACGGTGATATAGCCAAGGGCAGCGCCCACTTTGGCTTTGATCATAGCGTTTTCCGCAAAGGTTTCACCGTCTTCGATGATGTCTTCACAGTAACCGATATCACCCATGGACACCACTTCAAACAGAGAAGAAAGGGTCTTGTCTGCGCCTATCATTTCGCGGAGTTCTCTGACTTTATGAACATTGTGGGTGGCAAGCAACAGTTTTTTCATGAGAAAAGCGCCTCCGTAAAGTCTGCGGCGGAGAAAGGCTCCATATCATCAATACCTTCGCCCACGCCGACGAATTTCACAGGCAGGTCCAGCTCACCCTTGACCGACAGCACTACGCCGCCTTTGGCGGTGCCGTCCAGCTTGGTCAAAACAATACCCGTCATGCCTGCGGCTTCTTTGAATTCTTTGGCTTGGATCACCGCATTTTGCCCTGTGGTGGCGTCCAGCACCAGAAGGGTTTCTCTGTCTGCGCCGGGCAATTCTCTTTCAATGACGCGGTTGATCTTTGCCAGCTCGTCCATCAGGTTTTTCTTATTGTGGAGACGCCCTGCGGTGTCAATGAGCAGAACGTCGGTGCCACGGCTTTTGGCGGCGGAAATGGCATCGTAGACCACGGAGGCAGGGTCTGCCCCTTGGGCCTGGCGAATCATATCCACCCCTGCACGCTGACACCACACGCCCAGCTGCTCTGCGGCGGCGGCGCGGAAGGTATCTGCGGCGGCAACAAGGACTTTTTTGCCCTGACTTTTCAGTTGATAGGAGATTTTACTGATAGAGGTGGTTTTGCCTACGCCGTTGACGCCAATGACCAAAATGACGGAAGGCTTGGTGGAAAGGCGCAGGGGCTCGCCCTCTCCGATTTTACTGCGAAGGATACCCATCAGATGGGCTTTCACTTCATCGGGGGCGGTGAGACGGTTATCCTTCACTTCGTCTCGCAGTTGGTCTAAAATCTCCATGGTGGTATTGACACCCACGTCGGAGGATATCAGCAGTTCTTCCAGCTCGTCAAACAGGTCTTCGTCAATGCGGACAAAGCTTTTGAACAGAGTATCAATTTTGCCGACGATGGCGTCTTTGGTCTTTTTCAGACCCGCTTTCAGTTTCTCAAGTAATTTCATCCAGCAACTCCTTCTGCATACTGTCAATTTCATTCACATTAATGCCGATGACACGGGAAATACCCTTTTCAGGCATGGTGACACCGTAGAGGCGTTCGGCAATTTCCATGGTACCGCGACGGTGGGTAATGAGAATGAACTGGGTTTCGCCTTGCATTTTGCGTATGTAGGCACCAAAACGGTTGACGTTGACTTCGTCCAGCGCCGCTTCCACCTCGTCCAGAATACAGAAGGGGGTGGGGTTTACCTTGATAATGGCAAAGAACAGGGCGATGGCAACGAAGGCTTGCTCGCCACCCGAGAGCAGAGACAGACTCTTGATGATCTTCCCGGGAGGGGCAACACGGATTTCAATGCCCGAGGTCAGAACGTCCTCGGGGTCGGTGAGCTGAAGCTCAGCCTGACCGCCGCCAAACAGTTCTCTGAACACGATGCCGAAGTTTTCGTTGATCTTGGCAAAGGCATCCAGGAAGCTGATGCGCATTTCGCTTTCCAGACGGTTGATGATCTCCAGCAGCTCGTCTCTGGATTTCTTCAGGTCATCCAGCTGGACTTTGAGGCTATCGTAACGCTGTTTGACTTCGTTATACTCTTCCACCGCGTTGGGGTTCACCGAGCCCATGGCGCGGAGACGGTTTTTGGCGGAGGTAAGGGCTTGGGCGGTTTCCGCTCTGGTTTCTTTGGTAACTTCGGGATAACCCAGAGCAACGGCTTCCTCGTAGGTCAGCTCATACTCTTCGTAAAGGTGAGTACCTGTGCGGTCCTGCTCTGCCAAAAGTTGCTCCAATTTGGATTCCAGTCTGGCATTCACAGCAAAACAGGTTTCCTTTTCCTGGGTCTTCTTTTTGATTTGCTCACGGAGCTCAGCCACTTGGGCGGTGAAGTCACTCATGCCGTCTTCCAATTGGCGGCGGGAGTATTTCAGCTCATCCAACTGGGCCTGCATATCTGCATATTCATCACGGTTTTTGCCACGAAGTGCTTCTTGTTGACCAAGGCCTTCGTTGTGTTGCAGAATGCGCTGCTCTTCGGTTTTGATGTCTTCCTCAAGGGAAAGGATACGGCTATCAAGGGTGGCAATCTGGCCTTCTGCGGCTTCAATATCTTTGAGCACTTCCGCACGGCGGAGCTGTAGCTCGTTGGCTTCTTCGCCCAGAGCAATACGGCGGTCATCCACTTCGTTTCTGACTTTGGCGTGGGTCTCGCGCTCCTGCTTCTTGGTTTTGATTTCTTCCTCGCACAGCTCGAGCTTTTCGGCAATTTCCGCCAGCTCAATCTCACTGCGGCTACGGGTGGTGCGGAGGGTTTCGTAGTCTTCTCTGAGACGGGTGAGAATGTCTTCGTTGGCTTCCAGCTTGGCGGTGGCCTGGTCAAGGGCGGCAAACTGGGCGCGGGACATGGTAAGCAACAGATCTCTGCTTTGCTCAGCATCGCGGTACTGAGCCTTCAGATCTGCCAGAGTGCGGGTAAGGGTATCCAGACGGTTTTGCAGAGCGGTGACTTCCTCGTCTTTTTTCTCTGCATCCTTAAACATTTTTTCAATGACTGCTCCACGGGACAAAATACTGTTTCTGTCGCCTTTAGAGGCACCGCCCGTCATAGAACCGCCAACGTTGAGCATATCCCCTTCCAGGGTAACGATGCGGACTTTGTTGTGGAGGGCGCGTGCGGCGGCGGTGGCGTTGTCCAGATTGTCAAAGACCACGGTGCGAAGGAGCAAGGATTCCATGACGGAGCGGAAGGTGCTCTCGCAGGTGATGAGGCGGTCGGCTCTGTTTACATAGCCTTTCATTTTGGCGGCGGAGCGGATCTCGTCGGTCTCGCCTGCAGAACGCATGGTTTCCACAGGCAGGAAGGTGGCCTTACCTGCTTGCGCCGCGCGGAGCGCGCGGATGGCGGCTTTGGCGGTTTCGTCTTTGTCCACCACAATGTGTTGAATGCTGGCACCAAGGGCACTTTCAACGGCCTTGGCATAGCGGGTTTCCACGTGGATGAGCTTGGACACAGGTCCGTAAACCTTGCCGCCAATCTCCCCTGCCTCTGCCTTATCCATGACAAAGCGCACACCGCTGCCGTAGCCTTCCAGTTGCTCTTCCATTTGTTTTAAGGCTCTGGCACGTTCAATGGCGGCGTCTCTTGTGACGATGGCGGCGTTGCATTGGTCGGTGAGGGTATTTTTTTCTTCAAGCAGTTTGGCTTCTTCTTCGGCGGCGGCTGCCATTTTGGCTTCGCATTCGCCGATTTTTTCTTTATAGGCGGCAGTTGCCGCGTCGCAACGCTCCTGGTCGGCCTTCAGGGCAACTGCGATGTCTTCATGGTTTTTGATTTCCGCTTTCAGCGCACCGTATTTACCGTCGCCTTCTTCGGTGGCGGTTTTCAGCCATTCGGCTCTGGCGCGGGCAGAAACGGCCTCTTCTTCCAGACGGCTGATACGCCCTTGCTCTTCTTCCAGCTGACGGTCGTGCTCCACCACTTGGTTCATCAGCTCCTGTTGCTCTGCAAGAAGGGTGAAGCGTTTGGCGGGAAGGTCTGCTTCTGGGTCTCCCACGACTTTGATGCGCTGGGCGATTTCGGCTTTTTCTCTATCCAGGTCAGCGATTTCCTGACGGATCTCCGCAATACGGTCCTCAGATGCCTTGATCAAGGCTTTGATATGCTCGGTTTCGCTTTCGGAGAGGCTGTGGCGGCTTTCCAGACGGTGGATCTGCTCGGTCATATCGTTGATCTGCGCCAGCAGTTCCTCACTCTTGGCATGGCTGAGGAAGTTCTCCTGCTCGAGACGGCTCACCTTTTGCTCCAGTTCTTCCAAAGCTTCGGTGATGATTTCCAATTTTTTGCCCGACAAGGTGGACTCGTCACGGTATTTTTCAA
>JAZOBX010000348.1:0-5212 GCA_045596205.1 Eubacteriales bacterium
TTGGCTCACAGAACGACATGGCTACGATCCGACTTATCTGATGGCAAAGCGGGGCCTTGAACTGGAAGCCCTCTATTTTGAATCTCCCCCCTATACCAGCGAAATGGCGAGAGAAAAGGTACTAACCCTGGCAGATAAGCTTTGCGCCTACTGCGGCCGCATCCGTGTGCATATCATTTCCCTTACCGAAGCCCAGGAAGTGCTGATGCGCTCCTGCGATGAAGATTATTTCACTCTCCTTTTGCGCCGTTTCATGATGACGCTTGCTGAAAAAATGGCGGCGGAAAGAGGCTGTGGCGCGCTGATCACAGGCGAGTCTTTGGGGCAGGTGGCAAGCCAGACCCTCCAGGCCATGGCGGTAACGGGGGCTACGGTAGGTATGCCCGTGTTCCGTCCTTGTATCGGTCTGGACAAAGAGGAAATCGTTACCTACGCCCGCAAAATTGATACCTTTGAAACCTCCATTTTGCCCTATGAAGACTGTTGCACCGTCTTCACGCCCCGTCACCCCCGTACCCGTCCCAAACCCGAGCTGTTTGAAGCGGAACTGGAAAAAGTGGATTTTGATGCCCTCTGCCAAAACGCATGGGACACCAAAATCACCGTTATTCGTCAAATGTAATAGAGTACATGATTCTATAGAGAAAGAGGCTGTATCATGACCAATAAAGAACGGTTTATCGACATTTTCAAAACCCATATCAAACGCGAGGGCGCAGGCGCGCTGCTGGATTATCTCACAGGCCCCGGCAGTGACTTTTTCACCGCCCCTGCCTCCACCCGCTACCACAACGCCTGGGAGGGAGGCCTTTGCGCCCACTCTCTCAATGTCTACGACTGTCTGGTGGATTACCTGAACCGCCCGCGGGTGAAAGAAGAGTTTGGTTTGCTCTATACCCCCGAAAGCATCGCCATCGCCGCTCTGCTTCATGACCTTTGCAAGGTGAACATTTATAAAGTGTCCAGCCGCAACGTCAAAGACGAGTTTGGTCGCTGGAAAACCGTACCCTACTACGAATTTGACGACCAACTCCCCTACGGACACGGCGAAAAATCCGTCTATATCATTTCGGGTTACATGAAGCTCACCCGCGAGGAGGCCTTTGCCATCCGCTATCATATGGGCTTTTCCGAGGAAGCCAACGTGCGCAACGTGGGTGCCGCTTTTGAAAAGTTCCCGCTGGCAGTAGCCCTCTCTATTGCCGACACTGAAGCCACCTTCTTTGCGGAACGCGAGGACGGTACAAAATAAACAAAAAGGAGAAATACCGTGAAAAAATGGCTCTCTCTTTTATTGCTTTGCAGTTTTCTTTTGCCCTTCGTCTCTCAAAGCGCTCACGCCATTGACCGTTTTGACTATGAAAACGTAGCCAAAAAAGACTACGAAGAAGACATTTACTATTTTGAAGAAACCGAAGGCAACAACACCTGCAGTTCGGGAAGCATCAACCGTTGGCAGATCATCTCTAAAGCCGCAGGCACCACCAAACAGTCTGCCACCGACCCCGAAAACGAAGCCAATAAAGTGTTCCTTCTGGCAAGTCCTGCCGCGGGAACGCTGAGCAAACGCCTGTTTTGGACGGGCTCTACCGAGCTGACCGACAAAGTGGTCTATTCCTTTGATTTTTATCTGCCTTCCCATAGCGTCGGAGAAGGGGATGCCTTGCCTACGAAGAACAGTAACGTGTCCTTTACCCATGCAGGGGAAACCTATGCGGATTTCGTCTATGACGAAGCAAGCGAAACCTACCGCTACACCCTCCTTGGCAAAACGGGAGCTCTGATGGCAGATCGCTGGTTCCATATTTCCCTTTGCTTTACCCCTAATGCAGACGGTACCAACCGCCTCTTTGCCCAGATGTCGGGCGAAGGGCTGTATAATGAGAATGGCGAAGCAATTTCCTATGCCAACACCGAAAAAACGGTGGATTACCGCTCTGTGAGCCTTTCCACCAAAGCCAACTATTTCTATCTTTGTGTTAATCCTGCTCCAGAGTCTCAGGCTGCGCTGTACGTAGACAACAGCCGTCTCTATAAAATGTACGATTTTGCCCCCGCCACCGTCACTCCCACTTACTATGCGGAAGACGGCTTTGCCAACTTTGACCTGGAAGGGAAGATTACCCTGACCCTTCATCACGAGCTGGACCTGTCCACCGTGGACCTGGACCGCGTGAGAGTCACCGACAAAATGGCGCAGAATCTCCCCTTTGCCTCCGTGTCCCTTGCCGCGGGCGAGCAAAACACCCTTGTCTTTGACTTTGCAGGCAACAAGCTCCCCAAATACAGCGATATTTTCTTCTGCTTTGACGAAACCTTTTTGGATCTGGCGGGAGAAAGTATGCATGATCCTGTGGTGAAATTCACCACAAAAGGGGATAAGGGCGAAGTGCCCCCTCCCACCGATGTGGTAGAAGTGCCCGCAGAGGGCTTTGTAATGCCCGACGAATGGAACACAGGCTACCGCTGTGCCAGAGAAGATCTGGTGCCCTTTGAAGAGAAGTATCCCGAATTTGCAGGGGCGGAATCCTATCTCATCACCGAAACCATCGCCCGCAAATACAACTACGAATTTTCTCATTTCGTCTCTCATAAAACCATTTACGTCATTACCCCCTCCCCCGTTTATCTTCACGATTTTCTCCAGGACGGCGCCGCTATCTGGAACGGCAGAACGGGCGGTTATCCCAAATCCAAATCCCTGACCATTGCCTGGATGGAAGGGTGCAACAACCAAGCCAGCGTGTTCTTCTCTCAAATGGACAATGCCACCCTGTCCCATTGCTTTGTCCATGACGTTAAAACCGACCATATCCACGGCAGAGAAGGGCTGACCATTGAATATTGCTATTTCCGTGACGGCGGTACAAGAGCCCCCGGCGCCCACGCCGACGTGATCCAGTTTATGGGTGATAACGAGCGCGTGCAGGAAAATATCAGAATTTACGGCAACCGCTTTGATATTCCCCACCTGCTCTACGACCACGTGGCAAACGCCTGCTTCTTCTTCTCTCCCGAAGAGGAACTGAAATACGGCTTCAGCAATCTTCAAGCCGTCGGCAACTGGCTCAACGGCGGCGGATATACCACCTATCTTTCTCCCGAACAGGCGGATAACACCTACGGCAGAGTTAACCAGCTGTATTTTAATTACAATAAGTTTGGCTACGGTCATTCTGCAGGAAAGTATCTGAATACAAGCTACGGCGACGGTAGCGGCGGCGCAAATCTGGCGCAGTTTGGCGGCAGCTATATCGGCAACGGATACGTAGAAACCCTGGAAGCGGGGAGCGTGGTGTTCTATAACGGCGCAGATGAAAATGCCAACCGCGTATTCTCCATCGGTGACCTGACTGCAGGCGAGGCAAGAGTGATGGTTAATCTGGCCAACTATATGACCCTTGCGCGCGGCTTTAGCATTGTAGTAACGGTCAAGGACAAGGACGGTAATGCCGTTCTGACCCAAACCGAAACGGGCGAGGTCCGTCGCTATATTCCCACAAGAGAATACATCACCGAGGATAACAAAATTGGCACGGGTATCATGAATCCCGAGCATAACAAGCTTGACCAGGAGATCATGCAGCTGATAAATCTGCCTGATCTACCTCGGAACGTACCCCAATATATTGACATAAAAGGCCTTCCCACAGACATGACGGGATACAGCATTTCCGTGGAAGTATACGATATCGCGGCGGGTCAGCAGACCTCTATTCGCACCTCCGTCATGGGCGAAAGCATCCTTGACTATGCCGCCCACAAAGAAAGCGCGGAAGTGACCCAAGTACAAGTGCGCTTTGAGGATGCAGACGGCAACCTTCTGTCTCTCCAGACCCTCCCCAAAGGCGAAAATGCCACCGCGCCAACGCCCCCTGTCCGTGAGGGCTACGTGTTCCTTGGTTGGTCAGGGTCTTATACCAACGTGCAAATGAGCGTCACCGTAAAAGCCCTGTATGAGCGGAGATATACCGTCACCTTCCTTGACAAAGACGGTCAACTTCTTGCTTCTGTCTCCGTGGGCGAAGGAAAGAATGCCACCGCCCCCACTCCTCCCGCTTATGAAGGCTACGCCTTTGTGGGCTGGTCGGAAAGCATTCAAAATATTCAAAGTGACCTGACCGTCACCCCCGTGTACCAAAAGGTCATCCCTCCCACTGTGACTGCTTTTATGAGTGCCGTCAACGGTATTTCAGCCATCCGAAAAGAGGATTTTACCGCCCGATTGATGGCTCTTAAAACAGCAGAATCCGCCTATCTTTTAGTGGCGGATGAAGACAAAGAAGACGAAAACGTCAAGACTGCCTACGCCCATTTGCTTCTTCAAGTGGAGGCGTATAACGAGGACGTAGACGCCGTCAATCATACGTTTAACCAAGCCGTCTGCGGTGCCATCGTCACCCTTGACCGCGGCAGACAGCTGTCTACTCTCAAATTCTTTGTTTCGCTTTCTTAATCATACCTAAAGGGCTGTCGCAAAAACATTTGCGACAGCCCTTGACAATTGGCTTTGGCTGTGGTAGAATAGTCCCATCATAAAAATGGCGTTGAAGGAAATACGGATAAAGAGCCACCCAAAAGAGAAGAAGACCTTGGCTGGAAGTCTTCGGGCAGGCGTTATGCGGTCCACTCCCGAGCTGCGCGCGATGAGTGCGACGGATGTCCCCGTCAGAGACAAAAGAGTGAAACACAAGGTGGTACCGTGTATTGCCAAGATTGGTTATGCACCCTTGAAGTCTACGTAGACTTTGAGGGGTTTTTGTTTTTATAAGCCAATTTGGTTTGCATAAACCTCCCCATTTGTGGGCAAAAAATGAATCAAAAAAATATATGAATATACAGGAGAACAACCATGATTGACATTAAACTGCTCAGAGACAATCCCGAACTGGTGCGTGAAAACATCAGACGCAAATTTCAAGACGGCAAGCTGCCCCTGGTAGACGAAGTATTGGCGCTGGACGAAGAAAGCCGCCGCGTCAAACAGCAAGCCGACCAGCTCCGCGCCGACAGAAACAAAAACTCCAAAATGATTGGCGCACTCATGGCGCAAAAGAAGATTGAAGAAGCCAACGAAATGAAAAAGGCAGTGGCAGAATCTGCAAAACTGCTGGCAGAACTGGAGCAAAAAGAAGAAGAACTCACCGAGGCCATTCGCGTGCGCATGATGACCATTCCCAACATCATTGATCCCTCCGTGCCCATCGGCAGC
>JAZOBX010000349.1:0-14571 GCA_045596205.1 Eubacteriales bacterium
TCAGATTGTCAATAGTTTTTTTCATTTATTCCTATTTATAGGAAAGTTTTTTCTACCGTTGTAGCAAATTGCTCCAACGGTAGTGCGAATGGATTATTCTGCGTCAGCAGACTCCACTTTCTTACCTCTCTTGCGAGCGGGTTTTTGTTCTACGGGCGCAACTTCAACGGCTTTCAGACGAATCACAGCCATTTCAGCACCGTCACCGCGACGGGGACCCATTTTGTACACTTGAGTGTAACCACCGTTCAGTTCTGCATAGTCAGAAGCGTAAACGTTGACAACTTTCTTTGCTACGTCTTCGCTGGTGATGAACTCCAGCAGTTGACGGTAGGATTGCAGTGTATTTTTCTTGCCGAGAGTGATCATTTTCTCAGCCAAAGCGCTAACTTCTTTTGCTCTGGTGTAAGTGGTTTCCAACTGGCCGTGTTCCAGCAAGTAGGTGACCATGCCTCTGAGCATAGCCATTCTATGCGCAGTAGGTCTGCCGAGCTTTCTTGTTCCGGGCATTTCATTTACCTCCTCAATTTAATCAGTTCTCTCAGTCTTCCACTTTGCGAAGCTCAAACCCGAGGGAGTGAAGCTTCTGGATGACTTCTTCAAGAGATTTCTTACCAAGGTTACGAACTTTGATCATTTCTTCCTCGGTACGGTTAATCAAATCTTCAACTGTATCGATTCCAGCTCTCTTCAGACAGTTAAGGCTACGAACCGACAGGTCAAGTTCCTCAATGGTCATCTCAAGGTATTTACCCTTAATAGATTCAGGTCTTTCCTGCAGAATTTGAGCGCCCTTAGCTTCGTCGGACATATCGACGAAGAGGTTGAGATGCTCGTTGAGAATCTTGGCAGCCAGGGATACCGCTTCTTTGGCGGGTACAGTGCCGTTGGTAAGTACGTGCAGCTTCAGTCTGTCATAGTCGGTGACGTTGCCTACACGGGTATTTTCAACGGTATATTCTACCTTGTACACAGGGGTAAAGATAGAGTCGGTGAAAATAAGTCCGATGGGGGCGCTTGCGTTAGGACCGATTTCTGCCAGATAGTTTTGCTTGTTCTTATCTGCGGACACATAACCGCGGCCGGTATCAAAAGTGATTTCCATATAGAATCGCTTATTACCGCTGACCGTTGCGATATGATGGTTAGGATTGATAATTTGAATGTCTGCGTCTGCTGTGATGTCTGCAGCAGTAACTTCGTAGGTTGTACCGTATCCGGTTACGTCAATGACGGCGGTTTTGGGACCGTCGCAATGCAGTTTTGCTACAATACCCTTTACGTTCAGTACGATTTCAGGCACGTCTTCGGTGATGCCGGAAATGGTAGAGATCTCATGCAATACACCGTCAATTTTGATGGCGGTGGCTGCATAGCCTGCAAGGGAGCTGAGCAGGATGCGGCGCAGAGAGTTACCGAGGGTGATGCCGTAACCTCTCTCAAGGGGTTCAACGACAAACTCACATTCGCTTCCGCTTTCATTCAGTTCTGTGGTGGTGATAATCGGCTTCTCCATTTCAATCATAAGATTACTCCTCCTCAATTTGTTTGCATTCGTGTCATAGGACAGCTGCTTTGCGCACCCTATCCATCGCCCTAAGCGACCCATAAAGGATGCGCGGAGGGCTCATTATTTAGAATAGAGCTCGACGATGAGTTGTTCTTCGATTTCAAAGTCAATGTCGCTTCTTTCGGGCATAGCCAAAACTTTTGCGGAAAGTTCTGCGCCGTTTACGTCAAGCCACTTGGGTACGTGTACGGATGCCATATCTTCTGCGAGGGCTTTGAATTTTGCGCTTTCACGGCTCTTTTCCTTGAGAGCAACAACGTCACCGGGTTTTACCAGGATAGAGGGGATGTTGACTTTCTTGCCGTTGAGGGTGAAATGTGCATGAAGAACCAGTTGACGAGCTTCCTTACGGCTAGCTGCCAAACCCATTCTGTATACCACATTGTCAAGTCTTCTTTCAAGGAAGATGAGGAGGTTTTCGCCAGTCATACCTTCCTTACGTTCAGCCATACCGTAGTAGAGCTTGAATTGGTTTTCGAGGACACCGTAGTATCTTCTTACCTTTTGCTTCTCACGAAGCTGTCTACCGTATTCGCCCACTTTCTTGCGAGCAGCACCGTGCTGACCGGGTGCGGAGCTTCTTTGGTCAAAGGAGCATTTACCAGATGTGCAGCGTTCGCCCTTCAGGAAAAGCTTGGTGCCTTCTCTGCGGCATTCTCTGCAGCTGGGTCCAGTATATTTTGCCATTAGTCTTATACCTCCTATGAATTAAACGCGACGGCGTTTGGGGGGACGGCAACCATTGTGAGGAATGGGAGTTACGTCCTTGATGAGGGTGATGTTGAGACCTGCGGTTTGCAGGGCACGGATGGCGGCTTCTCTGCCTGTTCCAGGACCTCTAACATAAACTTCAACAGTCTTCATGCCTTGGTCAACAGCCAGCTTTGCAGCGTGCTCAGCGGCGGTTTGAGCGGCATAAGGAGTGGACTTACGAGAGCCCTTGAAGCCCATTTCACCAGCGGTAGCCCAAGAAATGGTGTTGCCTTGGGTATCGGAGATGGTAACGATGGTATTGTTAAAGGTAGAGCGGATGTGAGCAGAACCTTTTTCGACATTCTTTTTCTCGCGGCGTCTTTTAATCGCAGCTTTCTTAAATTGTGCCATTTCTTCTCACTCCTTATTATTTCTTCTTGTTGGCGATGGTCTTTGCGGGACCTTTTCTTGTTCTTGCGTTTGTCTTGGTGCGTTGACCTCTAACGGGCAGACCTTTTCTATGTCTGATACCACGGTAGCAGTTAATTTCTACCAAGCTCTTGATGTTCAGTGCTACTTCACGGCGAAGGTCACCTTCTACGCTGTAGTTGGCTTCGATCTCTTCACGAATAGCAGCAATCTCGGCTTCGGTCAGGTCTTTTGCGCGGGTATCAGGGTTGACACCGGTTTTTGCGCAAATGTCTTTGGCGCTCTTCAGACCAATACCGTAGATATAGGTCAATGCGATTTCAACGCGCTTGTTGTTGGGAATATCAACACCAGCTATACGAGCCATTGATTATTACTCTCCTTTTCTTGTTTTGACAAACAGATTGCTTAACCCTGACGTTGTTTGTGTTTGGGGTTTTCACAGATGACCATAACGCGACCTTTGCGTTTGATAATCTTGCATTTTTCGCAAATCTTTTTGACGGAAGGTTTTACTTTCACTGTATCTTACCTTTCCTTTCGGCATTATTTGCTCCGCCAAGTGATACGGCCTTTGGTCAGGTCATACACGGACACTTCAACCGTTACGGTATCACCGGGGAGAATCTTGATATAATTCATACGCAACTTCCCGGATATATGTGCTGTAATCACATGACCGTTGGGAAGTTTTACCTTGAAAGTGGCGTTGGGAAGTGCTTCCAGAACAACACCATTCTCAAATTCAATCAAATCGTCTTTCGACATGAGTTTTCCTCCTACCACTCAAATTGTTCCCTGCCATCATTCGCCAAGGTCGGTCAGAAGGATCGGACCGTTTGGAGTGATGGCCACTGTGTGTTCATAATGGGCAGAAATCTTTCCGTCGGCCGTGACCACCGTCCAGCCGTCAGGCAGGACTTTTACGTCTTTTGTGCCCAGGTTGATCATGGGCTCAATGGCAACGGTCATGCCGCTATACAGCCGACATCCTCTGCCTGGGGTACCGTAGTTGGGTACGTCAGGTTCTTCATGGAGATTGCTCCCCACGCCGTGGCCAACATACTGTCTCACCACACCGTATCCCATAGACTCTGCATGAGACTGGATGGCGGAGCCGATGTCACCTACTCGGTTTTGAGGAAGGGCTTTTGCAGCGCCAAGCCTGAAGCACTCTTCCGTGACGCGGATGAGTTGCAGGGCTTCGTCGGAAATCTTTCCTACACCGAACGTTCTTGCGCTGTCTCCATGATAACCGTGGATACAGGCACCAACGTCGATTTTCACCACGTCACCCTCCACAAGAATTCTCTTTTTGGAAGGAATGCCGTGAATGACCTGTTCGTTTACGCTGATACATGCGCTTGCGGGAAATCCGCCGTATCCCAGAAAGGAGGGCTTGGCATGGTGACCTTCGATATACTCTCGAATGATCTTATCCAGCTCGTAGGTGGAGATCCCTTCTCGCACGGCATCCCGTGCTTTGAGAAGCGCTCCGCCTGTAATTTCCCCTGCAAGCTTCATGTATTTCAGCTGTTCAGCAGTTTTGATAATGACCACTTCAGTGTACTCCCAATGCCGCGAGTGTAAGCGCAGTCGTGTCTTCCACTTTTTCCTGGCCTTCTACCAATTTCAGCTTGCCGAGAGCGGCGTAGAAATCTTTAAGAGGTTCGGTGGTGGAGTGGTACACTTCCAGTCTGCTCCGCACCACTTCGGGCGCGTCGTCGCGACGGATCGTGAGTTCGGCGCCACACTTATCGCAATGGACACCGTCTTTGGTGGGATTGTATTGAAGATGATAGGATGAGCCGCAAGCACCGCAGACTCTTCTGCCGCTCATACGTTCTACGATGGCTTCGTCGGAAACCTCAATAGACACCACAGCGTCAAGAGTCACGCCCATGCTTTGCAGGGCTTCCGCTTGAGGAACTGTACGGGGGAATCCGTCCAAAATGAAGCCGTTTTGGCAGTCGTCATGAGCGAGACGCTCTTTGATGATGCCAATGACCACTTCATCGGGCACAAGCGCACCTGTGTCGGTGTAGCTTTTTGCCTTTTGTCCCATAGCGGTACCGGACTTGATGGCCTCGCGGATAATCGCACCGGTGGAGATAGAAGGAATGTTCAGTCTTTCAGATACGATTTCAGCCTGCGTGCCTTTGCCGGCACCAGGAGCTCCTAAGAAAATAATCTTCATAGAATACACCTGTTTTGCGTATTAAAGGAATCCCTTGTAGTTGCGCATGGTGAGTTGTGCTTCGATTTCGCGGAAGGTTTCCTGAGCAACGCCGACCACGATGAGCAGAGAGGTGCCACCGAAGGTGAGAGCGCTGGTATAGGTGGAAACGATGGAATCAAAGTAGCTCTTATACACGGCGTTTGCCTTGTAGAGCGCAAGGAGGGGATCGTTTTCAAGGATGAGAGATACGATGGGCTTCAGCGCAAGGGGGCTGGCGATGATAGGCAGAATCGCAATCACACCAAGGAACAGAGCGCCGACCAAGGTAACTTTCTTCACCACAGCGCTGATAAAGTCAGCAGTGGGGCGACCTTGACGGATACCGGGGATCATACCGCCGTTCTTCTTCAAGTTGTTGGAGATTTCAACAGTATTGAAGGAGATACTTGCATAGAAGTAAGAGAAGGCGATAATGAGTACAAAGAGGAATACGGGGTAGAACCACTTATCGGGAGACAGGAACAGGTTCAGCTTTTCCCAGAAGGTTTTGCAATCTGCATAACTGGATCTGGTCACCACGCCGCACAGAGTCATGATGGTCGGTGCGAGAGAGATGATAGAAGAAGCAAAGATGATAGGCATAACGCCGGTCATGTTCAGTTTCACGGGGAGGTTCGTGCTTTGACCGCCGTACATTTTTCTACCAACCACACGTTTTGCATAGGTCACGGGGATTCTTCTTTCAGAACCGGTGATGAAGATAACAAATACGGTGAGAGCGATGGTGGCGGCGATCATGAGCAATGCAAAGCCGATGGCCAATGCAATATAACCCGCTTTTGCCCAACCTTCAGCAGAACCGTTGAAGCCGAAAGTAACCAGCTCGCCCAGTTTGATGAGGATGGAGGGGATAACGGAAACGATGTTGGCAAAGAGGATCAGGGAGATACCGTTGCCGATACCGTTTTCGTTGATTTTTTCACCGAGCCACATCACGATGGATGCACCCGCACAGTAGCAAGCGATGATAACGATAGCTACCAGGGTGTTCACAGCAGGGCTGTTCATGGCGGCGATTTGTTTGGAGATCATACCGTTTCTTTCCAGGAGCAGATAGTAGCCCAGACCGGTGATGAGAGCCAACAGAACGGTGGTATAACGGGTCAGCATTTCATTTCTGCCGTTTTTGGCTTTCAGCCATTCAGCGAGCTTAGGAAAAGCAACGCCAAGGAGCTGAATGATAATGGATGCTGTGATATAGGGGGAAATACCAAGTGCGAACAGGGTTGCAGAGGACAGAGAACCGCCGGAGAGCACGTCCATGTAAGCAAAGATGGTATTACCGAAGTTTTGACCGAATGTGGAAGCGTCTACAAAAGGTACGGGAATTACGGTACCGATTCTGTAAATCGCAAGAATGAAGACCACATAAAGCAGCTTTTTGCGGAGATCGGGTGTTTTCCATGCGTTTCTGAGTGTTTGAAGCATGTCAGATCACCTCGGTCTTTCCACCTGCTGCTTCAATCTTCTCTTTTGCACTTGCAGAAAAGACCGATGCCTTAACGGTAAGGTTTTTGGTTACCTCGCCTCTGCCAAGGAACTTAACGCCATCATGGATATTCTTGATGATACCTGCTTCTACAAGGGCTTGAGGGTCTACCACGCTGCCGTTTTCAAAACGATCGAGCACTTCTACATTGAGAGTCGCATAAGTTTTGCCAAAACGGTTATAGAAGCCGCGTTTAGGAAGTTTTCTGTAGAGAGGCAATTGACCGCCCTGAAAACCAATTCTTACGCCGCCGCCAGAACGGGCGTTTTGACCTTTGTGTCCGCTACCGGCGGTCTTACCGTTACCGGAGCCAGGACCTCTGCCGCGACGGAATCTTTCCTGTACGGAGCCTTCCGCCGGAGAAAGTTCATGCAATTTCATTGATGCTTTCCTCCTTATTCTGTTACAGTTGAAACGGGTTCAACTTTGACAAGGTGACGAAGCACCTTCACTTTGCCGAGCAGCGCGGGGGTGTTCTGACCGATGGAATAATCACCGATTTTCTTCAAGCCCAGAGAGGCTGCGGTGGCTTTTTGATTGGGTTTCGCACCAATCAGACTACCTGTGAGTACGACTTTGATTTTTTGTTCCATCATCGCACCTCCTTATGCCTTTTTCAAGCCTTCAACGGTGAGTCCACGTGCATTTGCCACTTCTTGAGCGGTGCGCAGACTGCGGAGGCCTTCAAAGGTCGCTTTCACAACGTTTGTGGGGTTGTTAGAGCGCAAGCATTTAGCTCTGATATTTTTGATGCCGGCAAGTTCAAGCACAACACGGACGGTGCCGCCTGCGATGATACCGGTACCGGGGGCAGCAGGTTTGAGCAGTACTCTGCCTGCGCCGTATTCACCGATGACCTCGTGAGGAATGGTAGAACCATTCAGAGATACTTCGATCAAATTCTTTTTCGCATCTTCAATTCCCTTGCGAATTGCATCGGGAACTTCGGCTGCTTTTCCTAAACCATAACCAACGTGACCGTTGCCGTCACCGACAACCATGATTGCAGCAAAGCGAGCGACACGACCGCCCTTTACGGTTTTGGAAACACGGTTTAATACAACGAGTTGTTCTTGCAGTTCGAACTCGTTAGGGTCTAACAGTTTAGCCATGTTTTTCTCCTTAATTTTCTTTCAATCAAATTGAAATAGTGTACAAACCGGACTCAGAATTGCAAGCCGCCTTCGCGTGCGCCTGCAGCCAGTTCCGATACACGACCGTGATAAATGTATCCGCCGCGGTCAAAAACCACTTGGGAAATACCCTTCGCGAGGGCTCTTTCTGCGATCGTTTTACCCACTGCGTTTGCAGCTTCCTTGTTGGAGCCGATGGCAGTGAATTCCTTTTCGTAGGTGCTTGCTGCTACCAGGGTGCAGCCAGTACTGTCGTCAATAATTTGGGCGCTGATATGAGCGTTGGAACGGTACACAGCCAGACGGGGTCTTTCTGCGGTACCAATCACCTTGCCGCGGACTCTTTTATGTCTTTTCAGACGCTGTGCGTTTTTGTCAATTTTGTTTACCACAACAATTCGCTCCTTTCAATTATTTACCGGTCTTGCCCGCTTTACGGCGGATCTTTTCACCGGAGTATCTGATACCTTTGCCCAGATAAGGTTCGGGAGGTCTCTTGCTGCGGATGTCAGCAGATACCTGACCAACGACTTCCTTGTTAATGCCCTTCACGATGATGGTGGTGTTGTTGGGCAGTTCGTAGGTGATGCCGTTTTCTTCTGTAAAGGTGATGGGGTGAGAATAACCAAGGCTGAGCACCAGCTTGTTGCCTTGTTTTTCAGCTTTGTAGCCGACGCCTTCCATTTCCAGCTTCTTCTGGTAGCCTTCGCTGACACCGATGATCATGTTGGCGATCAGGGTGCGGGTGAGGCCGTGAGCTGCGCGATCGAAACGATCGTCGGAGGGACGGGAAACTACGATGGTATCGCCTTCTTTGGCGATGGTCATGCGGGTGCTGAGAGTTCTCTGAAGGGTGCCGAGTTTACCGGTAACGGTCACTACGTTGCCTTCAGCGATTTCTACGGTTACACCTGCAGGTACGGTAATGGGAGCTCTACCAATTCTAGACATTGTCAGTACCTCCTTACCATACGAAGGCGAGCACTTCGCCGCCTACGTTATTGGCCTTGGCTTTTTTGTTGGTCATGATGCCCTTGGAAGTGGACACGATGGCGATACCGAGGCCGTTCATAACACGAGGCATATCCTCGCATCCTGCGTAAATACGGAGACCGGGCTTGGAAACTCTACGGAGACCGTGGATCACCTTTTGTTTGCCTTGGCCGTATTTAAGGGTTACTCTGATGATACCTTGCTTGCCGTCTTCAATGATTTGATAACCTTTGATGTAACCTTCGGTAAGCAGAATTTCGGCGATTGCCTTTTTCATGTTGGATGCGGGAATATCAACCGTGTCATGTTTCGCGTCGTTTGCGTTTCTGATTCTGGTGAGCATATCCGCAATCACGTCTGAGATTTGCATTGATGAATCCTCCTATGCAAGTTTAATTTTCTTGCTACCGCCCTTTCAGGCGGTGGCTGATCAGCGGTTAAAGCATGCGCTTTCCTACTGATAGATGGAAAGTTTTCGTCAGCTTGATGGATATCTTACCAGCTGGCTTTTCTAACACCGGGAATCTCGCCTTTGTAAGCAAGTTCACGGAAGCAGATACGGCAGATGCCGAATCTACGGAGGTATGCGTGGGGTCTGCCGCAGATCTTGCAACGGTTGTATTCACGGGTGGAATACTTCTGGGGTCTCTGTTGCTTCAAAATCATAGACTTCTTAGCCATTACTCATTCCTCCTTAGTTCTTTGCAAAAGGTGCGCCCATGAGAGCGAGCAACTCTTTTGCTTCTTCATCGGTTTGTGCGGTGGTAACGAACACAATGTCCATACCGCGGATCTTCTCGACTTTATCGTATTCGATTTCGGGGAAGATCAATTGTTCTTTCAGACCAAGGGAGTAGTTACCTCTACCGTCGAATGCGTTGGGGTTGATACCCTTGAAGTCACGAACGCGGGGCAGCGCGAAGCTGAACAGTCTGTCCATGAATTCATACATTCTTTCACCGCGAAGAGTTACCTTTACGCCAATCTTCATACCTTCTCTGAGTTTGAAGTTAGCAACGGATTTCTTTGCGTAGGTGGGAACGGGCTTCTGACCGGTAATGAGAGCGATTTCTGCCATTACGGAGTCGATAACCTTGGCGTTTTCTTTTGCATCGCCGCAGCCTACGTTGACAACGATTTTGTCCAGGCGGGGGATCTGCATGGGGCTCTTGTATGCGAATTTCTGCATCAGAGCAGGGGCAACTTCGGCCTTGTATTTTTCAGAAAATCTAGACATTTCGTTTACCCTCCTCTTACAGTTTTTCGCCGCATTCACGGCATACGCGAACTTTTACTTCTTTACCGTTCTTGTCGGTTTCAAAAGCCGCTTTTGCACGAACGCCTTTTTTACATTTAGCGCAGTAGAGCTGCACTTTGGACGCATAGATAGCACCTTCGGTTTCGATGATGCCGCTTACGTCGCCTTGTTTGCGTGCCTTTTTGTGTTTTTTCACAACGTTGGCACCTTCCACGATAACCTTGCCCTCTTTGGGAGAAACGGCAATGACTTTGCCGATGCGACGCTCTTTGGTTTTGTTGCCGTTTGCGTCTTTTACCATTTTGTCGTCACCGGAGAGCAAAATGACGGTGTCGCCTGTTTTAACATGCATTTTCATCTGTTTTACCTCCGATTACAGCACTTCAGGTGCCAGGGACAAAATTTTGGTGAAATCCTTGTCGCGGAGCTCTCTGGCTACCGGCCCAAAGATACGGGTACCGCGAGGGGTATTATCGTCTTTGATGATCACGGCTGCGTTTTCATCAAATTTGATATAAGAACCGTCTGCGCGTCTGATTTCTTTTGCAGTGCGCACGACTACTGCTTTAACAACGTCGCCTTTTTTAACCATACCGCCGGGAGCTGCTTTCTTTACAGCACACACAACGATATCGCCAATGCCAGCGTAACGACGGCCGGAACCGCCAAGTGCACGGATGCACATGAGTTCTTTCGCGCCGGTGTTGTCAGCTACTTTCATAAGTGACTGTTGCTGAATCACTGAACTTACCTCCTGTTTTCGACAAGCTTTTTGACCTGCCTACTGTATTTGTATTGGTTCAAATTATTTAGCTTTTTCTACGATTTCTACCAGGCGCCATCTCTTGGTTTTGGAGAGAGGTCTGGTTTCCATGACGGATACTGTATCGCCCATACCTGCAAGACTGTTTTCGTCATGCGCATGGATTTTTACAGTTCTCTTCATGATTTTGCCGTATTTGGGATGGCGTACGTGGTCTTCAATGAGCACCACGATGGTTTTTTCCATTTTATCGGATACAACCTTACCAACACGAACTTTTCTCAAGTTGCGTACTTCAGACATTTTCGATTCCTCCTTACGCGTTCTTCTCACGGATAACAGTCAGAACACGAGCAATGTCGCGCTTAACTTCCGTAATTCTGTGAGGATTATCGAGCTGATTGACAGCGCTTTGGAAACGAAGATTGAACAGCTCTTTTTTCAGTTCTGCCACTTTCGCTTCAAGCTCTTCTACGGACAAATTCCGCAATTCGTTTGCTTTCATTGCTTAACCCTCCTCACTCATGCATTTTCTTGCTCTTCGCGCATCACGAATTTGCACTTGATGGGCAATTTGTGGGATGCGAGACGCATAGCTTCTTTTGCTACTTCAGGCGCAACGCCGTCCATTTCAAACAGCACGCGACCGGGTTTCACAACTGCAACCCAGTATTCAGGAGAACCTTTACCGGAACCCATGCGGGTTTCAGCAGGTTTTTCAGTGATGGGTTTGTCAGGGAAAATTTTGATCCAAACGCGGCCGCCACGCTTGATATATCTGGTCATAGCAATACGGGCTGCTTCGATTTGGTTGCTTGTGATCCAAGCGGGTTCAAGGGCAACAAGACCGTATGTGCCTTGAGATACGGTGTTACCACGGGTAGCGATACCAGTCAATCTACCACGGTGAACGCGGCGATATTTGACTCTCTTAGGCATTAACATTATCTTCTGCCCCCCTCTACAGGTTTTTTGTCGAAGCGACGATCTCCGCCTTCACGACGGGGGCCGCCTCTGCGGTCATCACGACGGCCGTTGCCATCATTGCGGCGAGGACGGCGATCCTGACGGTCGTTTCTTCTACGTTCGCCATTGGCGTTTTCGGAGAGGATTTCACCTTTGTAAATCCAAACCTTGATACCAATTTTGCCGTAGGTGGTGTTTGCTTCCCAGAAACCGTATTCGATGTCTGCACGAATGGTTTGCAGGGGAATGGTACCTTCATGATAGTGCTCGGTACGTGCGATTTCTGCGCCGCCCAGACGGCCGCCGCAAGAAACTTTGATACCCTTTGCGCCCAGACGCATGGTGCGGCCGATTGCCTGCTTCATAGCACGGCGGAAGGACACACGGCGTTCCAGTTGAGAAGCGATGCTTTCAGCAACCAGTTGTGCGTTCAGGTCGGGGTTCTTTACTTCGATGACATTGACCACGGTGGGTTTGCCGATCATTTTTTCAAGGTCAACACGGAGTTGCTCGATAGCAGCGCCGCCACGACCGATGACGATACCGGGTTTTGCGCATTGGATGAACACGCGTACGCGGTTTCTGTCGCGTTCGATTTCGATTCTGGGAACACCTGCATCTTGCAGTTTTGCTTTCAGATATTTTCTGATGTTGTAGTCAGAAACCAGAGTGTCGCCGAATTCTTTATCGCCAACATACCATCTGCTATCCCAGTTTTTAATGACGCCTACGCGCAGACCATGGGGGTTAACTTTTTGTCCCATTGCTCGCTCAAGCCTCCTTTTCCTTAACTTTCAGGGTCACATGGCTTGTTCTCTTGAAGATGTGGAATGCTCTGCCTTGCGCTCTGGGCTGAATTCTCTTGAGAATAGGGCCGGGGCAAACGAAGCATTCGGATACATACAGGTTAGAGGCGTCCATGTTAAAGTTGTGTTCTGCATTTGCAACCGCACTCTTGAGAAGTTTAATGAGTGACTCGGAGGCAATCTTATTGGTGTTTTCAAGGATTGCCATTGCCACTTCGGTATCTTTGCCTCTGATGAGGTCAAGAACGATCTTCACTTTGCGCGGAGAGATGCGTACATATTTCAAATGTGCTACTGCTTCCATTTTTGAAATTATCTCCTCTCGCTTTTCACCATTCATTATTTGCCGTTATTGGAAGTCTTGGAGCCGGCATGGCCCTTAAAAGTACGGGTGGGGGCAAACTCTCCAAGTTTGTGACCAACCATATCCTCTGTGATGTACACAGGAATATGCTTTTTGCCGTCATGCACAGCGATTGTGTGTCCGACAAATTCGGGGAAAATGGTTGACGCGCGAGACCAGGTTTTCAGCACTTTTTTGTTTTGGCTCTCGTTCATGGCGCAAACTCTTTCGTAGAGCTTCAGTTCCACGTAGGGAGCTTTCTTTAAGCTTCTGCTCATATCCTCTGTCTCCTTCCTTATTTCGCGTTGCGGCGTTTGACGATGAATTTATCGGTCTTCGCCTTCTTATTTCTGGTCTTGTAACCCATTGCAGGTTTACCCCAAGGAGTTACAGGGCTGGGACGACCGATGGGAGAACGGCCCTCACCACCACCGTGGGGGTGATCGCAGGGGTTCATTACGGAACCGCGAACGGTAGGACGGGTGCCCTTGTAACGGGTCTTACCGGCTTTACCGAGTTTCACGGTATCGTGTTCAATGTTGCCAACCTGACCGATGGTTGCTTTGCAGTCCAGACGGACGATGCGCACTTCACCGGAGGGGAGACGAACCTGAGCCACGCCGTTGTCTTTTGCCATCAACTGAGCTGCAGCACCTGCAGAGCGAACCATTTGGGCGCCCTTGCCGGGATAGAGTTCGATGTTGTGGATAAAAGTACCAACGGGGATGTTGGCGATGGGCAGAGTGTTACCGGGTTTGATGTCGGCGTTTGCGCCGGTGTGGAGCACGTCGCCGTCGGTTACGCCTGCGGGAGCTACGATGTAGCTGCGTTCGCCTTCACCGTTTTCAAGCAGAGCGATGTATGCGGTTCTGTTGGGGTCGTATTCTACGCCGATAACAGTTGCGGCACCGTCGTTCTGACGCTTGAAGTCGATGATTCTGTATTTGGTTTTGTTGCCGCCGCCGTGATGACGAACGGTGATGCGACCGGTGTTGTTGCGGCCGGCTTTATTTTTGTTGATGACAACGAGCTTCTTTTCGGGAGACTTTTTGGTGATCTCGGCAAAGCTCGGTGCAGCCATCTGTCTGCGACCGGGGGTCGTAGGATTGTACTTATTTGCCATTGCTTAGTCCTCCCTTAGTTCAAACCGTCAAAGAAGGCGATGGTCTTGGAGTCTTCGGTCAGAGTAACGACTGCTTTCTTCCAAGCCTTGGTGTAACCCATGTGGTAACCCATTCTCTTCGGCTTCTTTTTCATGTTGATCACGTTTACTTTTGCTACTTTCACGCCGAACATTTCTTCTACTGCGTTTGCGATTTCGGGTTTGGTAGCGTCCTTCATTACTTCGAAGGAGTAGCACTTTTCACCGGAGTTCATGCTCTTTTCGGTGATCAGAGGTCTAACAATAATATCTGCTACGGATTTCATTGTGCATATACCTCCTCGATTTTTTCAACGGCTTCCTTTGCAATCACGAGGGTGTTGCAGTTGAGGATGTCATAAGCGTTGATAGCGCAAGTCACGGTGGTCTTCACGCCGGGAATGTTGTCGCAGCTCTTTACAACGAGTTGGTCAACTTCGGGGAGAATGATCAGGGACTTTTTGCCAGCGCCGATGGCGTCCAGCATGGAAACCATGGTTTTGGTTTTGTAAGCATCGGTTTTGATAGCGTCAACGACGATGAGTTCGCCTGCTTCTACTTTAGAAGAGAATGCGCTGAACAGAGCGGCTTGTTTTACCTTCTTGTTCAGGTTAACGCGATAGCTGCGGGGCTTGGGACCGAGGGCAACGCCACCGTGTGTCCATTGAGGAGCGCGGGTGGAGCCTTGTCTTGCGTGGCCAGTACCCTTTTGCTTCCAGGGTTTCTTACCGCCGCCGCTTACTTCGGT